>JAANWY010000278.1 GCA_018263655.1 Anaerolineales bacterium
AGTCACCAGTTATTCATCAAAATCACGGCTAGCATCCCGAGCGACGTCCCGAGCTTGACGAGGGGTAGGCCGGAACGCAGTGGAGGCCGTATCGAGGGGTGCGGGTTGAGGATAGCACGGTACTCAGGTTCGAGCCGCACCCTTCGATACGCTCCGCTACTCAGGATGCTATCTTGATCTAACTGGGGAAGGATTTCTGCCGAGCACTACTAGAAGGCTATGTCTTGACGACCAACTCTTGGGGGTAATCAGTCAGGTTGTGAAATTCGCCTCGTTCGTCGAGGTAGAAGACGTCTTCCAACCGCACGCCCAGGCCTTGCTCCGGGTAGTAGAGCCCGGGCTCAACGGTGAAGACGGCGCCGGCCTCCAAGACGTCGTTCGACATGTTGTGCACGAAGGGTGCTTCGTGGATCGACAGCCCGATGCCGTGCCCCAGCGTATGGACGAAGCCGGCCTCGGTGCCAGGATCGGTGCATAGCGTCGGATGCCCCCGGGACTCGAAGAACTCGCACGCCATTTCGTGGTAGCGACGGACCGGCGCTCCCGCCTCCAGCGCCGACACCACGGTGTCAAAACAGGCGCGCACATCTTCGAACATGGCTTCGGCCTCAGCCGGCGCATAGCCCAAACAGAACGTTCGCGTCATGTCGAAGAAGTAGCCGCCACCTCGTTCCCGAGGGAACACATCGAAGACGATGGTCCGCCCGAGCCGGATCACGTCGTCATCCTCGCCGTGCGAGTGCGGGACGCCGGCGTCGCGACCGATGGCGAAGATCGTCTCGACTTCCTCCACCAGATCGCGCTCGAAAAGCGCACGGCGCACGAAGCGCTTAGCGTCACCGACGGTCAGCCGATCACCATCGCGTTTCACCAACACCTCATCGCGGATCGCGTGGGAGCGGACGAAATCGATGGTCGCATCAACTGTCTCGACCGTCTTGCGCGCCACCTCGCGAATACGCGCCACCTCGGTCGGCGCCTTTGTTGACCGCGCAGCGGCGAAAATGTCACCGCTGTACTCGCCGACAACGCGGACGCCGGGCACGTTGGCGTCAATCGCCCGCAGCAGCGTGTAGGATTCACCTCGGCCGCCTGTCCCATAAAACGCCACTCGACCAGAGATGCCCCGATCCTGGAACACGCGCTCGAAGAGCCCCACGGTGGCTTTCAGTCGATTCCCCTCAGCCGCACGCAGCAGGCCGACGAAATCGTAGTGATTGATGTCAATCGTTTCCAACCCGCTCTTGGCGGCCTCGTCACGCTCGATGGTGTTGTGGATCAAGACGGCCGGCTCACCCCGCTTTTTGACGACGGTGCCGCTGCTGATCTTCGCGCCGTTCACCATGTAGTACAATGTCGGGTTGCCGGCCAACGATCCCATGACGACGGCCGCGTCGATGTCTCGTTCGGCCATCAGCCGATCCAGATCAATTTTCACTGTGTTTCCTCAACTGTACCAGGTGGTCATAATTCTTTCCGAGACGAGCGTCCCGCCGAGTCACTGCCGTCTGCCTTCCGTGTCTTGCCCCACCCCGCCTCTTACGCCCCGCTGGTGTCCTCTGAAGCTTCACCTCCGGGCTCCTCGTGCGCCTCGGGCGACAGCAAGGCTTCAGTTCGGTTACGGACGAAGTGCAAGACTTCGGTTGCGAGCCGGTATGCCTCTTGAGCAACCTCTGTGGTGTAACGCTCATGACTCCTCAACACTTCAGGATAGCGGGTGTCAATGTAGTAGACGTTCAATATGTCACACGCTTTCTCGAGCATCTCGAAGTCTTCGTCAAACTCCGCACATACGACGCGCAAGCGAGGCAATTCATGGGTCCGGATCAATGGCTGCTTCTGGGCAAATAGGTATGCTTTCAGAACTTTCTCCGCAACTTGCTGACACTGGAAGCACGCCTGCATGAAAAGCCCATTCAGTAACCCCAGTTCTGCATAGGCTAAATCGTCTTCAGCCACGTCAAGCCACTCTTGAGCCAAACTGAGGAAATCAGTCCCGTTCATACACTACCTCGCCTGCCGCAATCTCCTCAGCAAAATAGTTCTGGCGTCGAAGCAACTCGTCAAATTCGGCCGGCCGGTAAACTTTGAACTCAACATCAGTCGGATAAGAATACTTGTGCTTCGATAGCAATCGATAGAGCGATTGGACGATTCGAAAGGGTGGTCGATCATCCTGCCACTCAATGAGCACACACAAATCCAAGTCACTTTCCGGGTGAGGCGTGCCATGTGCAGCCGATCCGAAGCGGATAATCTTGACTGGATGAGCCTCTTTAAGAATTTCGACTATTCTCTTGGTTTCCTGGTCATAGAACTCTTGCAGCGATTCACGTTCCACAACTTGTTCCACCATGTCAGACCACCTCCCGTCCTTGAACATGATTCAGGGAACAGCTCGAACATCTTTAGAGACGACGCCGTCATTTCCCACTGCTGAGATCGCCTCAAACGCTTCCCGCGCACAACCTACTCTATCATGTCAGCCCCCCCAAACGTGTTCGTAGTCAGGCACGGAACGTAGTGGAGTGCCGTGGGAGTGTAACATATCGTACCAAACGCCACTCCGCTAGTGCTGCGTGGCTCACTACGAACCGTTAAGTTGACGCATATGCCCCCCGCGCGCGATCTCCACCAAGTGGCCGATCTGTGGCATGGCTCTCGATCGCTGCCCTTACCTCCCCACGGACGTATTCATCATCTTCAGTCGTCGGGGCTGCCTCCAGCGCACGTCGGGCGCGAACGGCGTCGATCTGGCCCAGTGCCCAGGCAGCATGGCCCCGGATGAGGGGCTCATGGTCGTGCAATGCATCTATGAGTGCCGGCACCGCCACCGTATCACCCCAGTTACCCAGCGCCACAGCCACGTTGCGCAGCAAGCCCCGCCGTTTGGCCCGTTTGACCGGGCTACCCCGGAATCGCTCGCGAAACCCTTGGTCATCCAAGGCGATCAGGTCGAGCAGCTTCGGTGCCACGATTCCCGTGCGACGATGCGGAGCAACACGCTCTCCCGCTCCCCCGCTCCCCCATCCTGCCGCCGGTCGTGCGAACTGCTTGTTCCATGGGCACACCTCGTTGCAGATATCACAGCCGAAGATGCGGTTGCCCATCGACGACCGCAGATGGCGCGGGATTGGCCCTTTCAGCTCGATGGTGAGATACGAAATACAGCGGCGCGAATCCAGAACATACGGCTCCCGAAATGCACCAGTGGGACAGGCCTCGATGCAACGCGCGCAAGCGCCGCAAGTGCCGCGCGTGTCTGCCTCGTCGTACGCCAGCTCGACATCGATCAGGATTTCACCCAGAAATAGCCACGAGCCCCAGTCGGGGTGGATCAGCATCGTGTTTTTGCCGAAGAAGCCCAGGCCGGCACACACCGCGTAGTCACGCTCCAGCACCGGGCCCGTATCCACGTACGCTCGCCCGTAGACCTCCCCATCCACCCGCTGGGCGATGAATTCCTGGAGCTCGTACAGGCGCGGCGTCATCACATCGTGGTAGTCGGTATCCCAGGCGTAGCTGGCCACAATGCCTCGCGACGGATCGTCGAGTATCTCGGCCGGCAACTGCCGTGTGAAGTAGTTCTTGCCGACTACCACCACCGACTTCGCGTTCGGGACAATCACCGACGGATCGCGACGCCGTTCGACGCGGTCGGGTCGTTCCAGATAGCGCATCTCGCCGGCATACCCGCGCTCCACCCACTCGATGTAGGCAGAGATAGTCTGGGGCGGTTGCGCTGGCGACACCCCGACCAAGTCGAAGCCGAGATTGTGACCCTGCTGCTTGATTTCAGCGGTCAGATCCGCCGGAGACATCATCGTCAATTAAAATCGCACGACATGGCGCGCCATCGCCGGCTTGGATCTTGAGTGGCAGACACACTAATGTGTAGCGCCCTTCAGAGACGCCGGCCAGATTCAGCCCCTCGACGGCCACGATCTCGGCATTCAACAAGATGTGGTGCGTAGGTGCGCCCTGGCCGGCCATCTCGAATTTCTCCACAGACAGGTAGTCCACACCCACCAATTGATAGCCGTGATCCACCAGCCACTCCGCGGCATCTGGGCTCAGGTACACGAAATCCGTGGCGAACTCAGTGGGGTCCCCGGCCCAGAGCTGGGAATTACGCGTCTTGCACAACAAGCGCGTAGCGTCATCGGGCAAGCCGGCCGCCTCTAGCTCGGCGGCTGTGATTGCCTCCTCTACATCGAACTCAACCACGTAGGCCGGCCCGACTAGAGTATGCAAATCCAGCTTGTCGACGCCCTTTCGCCCTGGAACGAAGTGTACGGGCGGATCCAGGTGCGTCCCAGTGTGTGTCCCCAGGGCCAAACGCGATACATTAGCCGTGTCCCCCTGATCAATACTGCTCTGGCGCTCGATCGTCACGCCAGGATCCCCGGGCCAGACCGGCATGTCTGGCCGAATCGTTAGTGAGATGTCATAGATTTTCATTCCAACCCCTTTGCACATCAGATGCGCCAATTGTAACACAGGGACCCCGCGTTCGCAACGTCAACGCTTACGGCTCTTTGGGATTTCGCGTGGTTTTCTCGCTCAAAGGGGACGACGCCCGTCGTGCCGACGGGCGTCCACGGCGAGCGTCACGCGAAATCCCAAAGAGCCGATACGCTTCGCTACACTGTCATAGGAAAGAGCCGGCTATCGCCATTGATAGCCGGCTCTTCAGTTTAAGTCGCTATTCAGTTTCTTCGATAGATAAATCTCGATAGGCTCAGTGGGTCGAATTCTTGGTTCGCGGCGGACTGTGATCCGGCGGGAGCAATTTGGATCTACTGAGCCTATGTCGTGTCCTACGCACGCTGTAGTACAGCCTGATCCAGGGAAAGACGCCCCGCACCCTGCAGAATTAGCGCCACCAAGCCGGCCAGCAACGCCAGATCAAGCTCGGCGCCCGGCATTGAGGCGCCCGTCGGCGCGATTAAGCCGAGATCGATCTTCACCATGACGATTGCAACCAACATAACAATGGATAGAAACACTGCGGCGACGCGGGTCCCAATCCCGAGGATCAGCGCGAGCCCTCCAAGCGTCTCAACAATGGCCACCAATGTAGCCATCAGACCGGGCGCCGGTACGCCCATACCCCCGAACATCTGGGCCATGCCATCGAGGTTACCCAGCTTGCTCCAACCGTGGACTAGAAAGACGATGCCCAAGGCCAGTCGCAGGATCAACGGAGCATATTCACTGTATTGATTCAGTCGATCGTTCAGATTACTCAACATTCCTGATACCTCCTACAAGTACGGTACGTTGTTCTCTAACCAATAATGTAGAGATGCATCAGGCCGCGAACATCTTACGCCGATGAACTACCTGGAGCCCAATGACGAACGCCGAACGTTCGGCGTTCGTTCTCGAGGAAAGTCAGACTGAGGACGCTATTCGTTACTACCCTCAGGGCAGGTCGGTCGAGCCCATGAGATACCGATCACACTCGCGTGCGGCCCCACGCCCGTCGCTGATGGCCCAGACGACGAGGCTCTGGCCCCGGCGCATGTCGCCGGCGGCGAACACACCCTCGACAGTCGTGGCGAACTGGCCGAATCGCGCCTTGGCATTCGACCGCTGATCCCGCTCCACGCCCAGGCCGTCCAAAAGAGTGTCTTCCGGACCAAGAAAGCCCATGGCAAGGAGTACCAACTGGGCCGGCCAGACCTTCGCGGTGCCGGGGACCTCCACTGGTCGGGGCCGGCCGTTGTTGCCGGCCTCCCACTCGATCTGGACCGTGTGCAATTCCTTCACGCGCCCATTTTCGTCGCCAACGAACTTCTTCGTCATGATGCAGAATATACGCGGGTCGCGCCCGAAGACGGTGGCCGCTTCCTCCTGACCGTAGTCCACCCGGAAGATTTTCGGCCATTGGGGCCAGGGGTTGTCCTGGGCGCGCTCGAGAGGCGGTTGCGGCAGGATCTCGAACTGGGTCAAGCTGCGACACCCATGGCGAACGGCGGTAGCGACACAGTCCGTGCCCGTATCGCCGCCCCCGATGACGATAACGTCCTTGTCTCTGGCAGAGAGGTGCGAGAAACCAGGTTTTTCGGAAAAACCTGGTTTCTGATCAGAATCAAGAAGATTCTTGGTATTCACCCGCAGGAATTCCATGGCGAAGTGGATGCCGTCGAGTTCCCGTCCCTCGATTGGCAGATCACGCGGCTTGGTGGCTCCTCCACAGAGAACGGCGGCGTCGAATTCCTCAAGAAGCTTGTTAGCCGCGTAGTCCTTGCCGGCCTCTGTGCTTGTCACGAACTCGACCCCTTCCGCCGCCATGAGATCGACCCGGCGTTGGACGATGCTCTTGTCGAGCTTCATGTTGGGGATGCCGTAGATCAGAAGACCCCCGATGCGGTCAGCTCGCTCGAAGACGGTGACCCAATGGCCGGCCCGGTTGAGTTGGTCGGCGCAGGCCAAGCCGGCCGGGCCCGACCCAACCACGGCCACTTTCTTGCCCGTGCGTCTGGCCGGCGGTTCGGGGACCACCCACCCCTCCTCGAAGGCCTTGTCGATGATGGCACGCTCGATGCTCTTGATGGTGACCGGCGGTTCATTGATCCCCAGGGTGCATGACCCTTCGCACGGGGCGGGACACACGCGGCTCGTGAATTCGGGGAAGTTGTTCGTCTTGCTCAAGCGGTGATACGCCTCCTGCCACAGCCCACGGTAGACCAGGTCGTTCCACTCGGGGATTAGGTTGTGAATTGGGCAGCCTTGAGCTGTCCCGTTAACGAGCGTGCCGGTGTGGCAGAAGGGTATACCACAGTCCATGCAACGCGCCCCCTGGATCCGCAGCTTCTCCGCGGGAAGCTGCAGATGGAACTCCTCCCAGTCCTCAATCCGCTCCTCGGGCGGGCGATCTGCCGGCAACTCGCGTGGATATTCAATGAATCCCGTCGGTTTTCCCATTTATTCGTCCTCCAACCTGAGATTGGAGACTAGAGATTGAAGATTGTCAATCTCATGACCGCCGAAGAGCCTGTGCTGAGCGCCGCCGAAGCATCTCCTGATCGAGGCGTGAAGGGGCGTCGGTCGGGAGACCTCGCCCAACATCATGGTTCGCCCAACATCATGGTTCACCCAACATCATGGATTGAACGTCAATCTCCAATCTCCAATCTCCAATCTCCAGTCTCCAATCTCCAATCAGTTCCCACTAACCCGCGCCACGTCACGCTTGTTCTCTTCAAATGCAGTCATGATGGCTTCTTCGCCGCTCAAGCCGGCTGCTTTGACACGCTCCACAGCCTCTAGCGCTCTCTTGTAGTCCTTGGGGAAGACCTTGACGAATTTCGGCGCCATCTCTTCCCACAGCGCCAGCACGGTCCACGCCCGAACGCTTTCAGTATACTCGGCGTGCTGACGAATCATGGCTTTCACATCTTCGATCTCGCCCTCGTCTTCGAGACGTTCAAGGTGGACCATATCCTGGTTGCATCGCGTGTGGAAGTCGCCGGACTCGTCCAGCACGTACGCAACGCCGCCCGACATGCCGGCAGCGAAGTTGCGCCCCGTCGGCCCGATGACGACGACGCGACCGCCCGTCATGTACTCGCAGCCGTGGTCGCCTACGGCCTCGACGACGGCGTGCACGCCGCTGTTTCTGACACAAAACCGCTCACCGGCCACACCTCGGATGTAGGCCTCCCCGCCGGTGGCACCGTAGAACGCCACGTTTCCGATGATGATGTTCTCTTCCGGCACAAAGGTCGAACCTTCCGGCGGGTAGACGATGATCTTCCCACCGGAGAGCCCCTTGCCGATGTAGTCGTTCGAATCCCCTTCGAGGATGAACGTGATGCCCTGGGGGACGAAGGCGCCGAAACTCTGGCCGGCCGACCCTTTGAAGTGAAGCTGAATTGTGTCGTCCGGCAGGCCGTCGCCGCCATAGCGCCGCGAGACCTCACTGCCCAGGATTGTACCCACCACGCGGTTGGTGTTGCGGATGGGGAGTGTAGCGCGGACCCGCTCACCTCGCTCGAGCGCCGGCTCACAGAGTTCGAGCAGTACCTGGTTGTCAAGTGCTTTGTCGAGCCCGTGATCCTGGGGAATCTGGCAGTACCGGCCGACCTCCGGCGGGACATCCGGTTGGTAAAGGATGTTCGAGTAGTCCAGACCCTTTGCCTTCCAGTGATCCACGGCCTCGCGCACTTCGAGTTTGTCTATGCACCCGATCATCTCGTCGACGGTCCGGAAGCCGAGCCTCGCCATCCACTCGCGCATCTCCCGGGCAATGAAGTGCATGAAGTTCACGACATATTCGGGCTTCCCAGTGAACTTCTTCCGCAACGCCGGGTTCTGCGTCGCCACGCCGACGGGGCACGTATCCATGTGGCAAACTCGCATCATGACGCACCCCAATGCGACCAGCGGAGCGGTGGCAAATCCGAACTCCTCTGCGCCCAGGAGTGCCGCGATGACCACATCGCGACCGGTCTTCATTTGCCCGTCGGTTTCAACCACGATGCGGCTGCGCAGGTTGTTTAGCACCAGCGTCTGGTGAGTTTCAGCTACGCCTAGTTCCCACGGGAGGCCGGCGTGCTTGATGCTGCTCTGGGGCGAGGCGCCGGTGCCGCCGTCGTAGCCGCTGATCAGCACCACATCGGCATGGCCCTTGGCGACGCCGGCGGCAATCGTGCCCACACCCACCTCCGAGACGAGCTTGACGTTGATGCGGGCGTTGTGGTTGGCATTCTTGAGATCGTGGATCAGTTCGGCCAGATCCTCGATGGAGTAGATATCGTGGTGTGGGGGCGGCGAGATGAGCCCTACGCCCGGTGTCGAGTGCCTAACTTTTGCGATCCACGGGTAAACCTTGCGGCCAGGCAACTGTCCACCCTCGCCGGGCTTTGCTCCCTGGGCCATCTTGATCTGGAGCTCCTGGGCGTTCACCAGGTATTCGCTGGTGACACCAAACCGCCCAGAGGCAACCTGCTTGATAGCGCTGGAGCGCGACTCTCCGGTAGGGAGGGGGGTATAGCGGACCGGGTCCTCGCCGCCTTCACCCGAATTGCTCTTGCCGCCGATGCGGTTCATGGCAATGGCTAGACTCTCGTGCGTCTCCTGGCCTATCGAGCCATAAGACATGGCCCCCGTCTTGAAACGGTGACAGATGGATTCGGCCGGCTCGACTTCCTCAAGCGGGATGGGCTCAGGTAGCAATTTGAGCTCCAGGAGACCGCGCAAGGTGGCGAGTCTTTCGGACTGGTTGTTGATCAGTTCCGCGTACTCCTTGTAGACTTCGTAGTCATTGAAACGGCATGCGGCCTGGAGCTTCTGTATCGTTTCCGGGTTGAATAGGTGGTGCTCCCCGTCTTGCCGCCACTGATACTGACCGCCAACGTCGAGAACCCTGCCGTTGACGGGGCGATCGGGGAAAGCGCGCTCGTGCCGCATCTGAGTTTCTCGAGCGATCTCGTCAATCCCAATGCCGCCCACCCGCGACGGTGTCCAAGTGAAGTACTTGTCGACGACATCCTGATTGAGACCGAGAGCCTCGAAGATCTGGGCGCCTCGATAGCTTTGGATGGTGGAGATGCCCATCTTCGACATGGTCTTGACGATGCCCTTGGCGGCAGCCTTGATGTAGTTCTTCAAAGCCTTTTCAGGTGCGATATCGGTCAGCATCCTCTGCTGGACCATGTCGTCCAGCGTCTCGTACGCCAGGTAGGGGTTGATGGCGTCGGCGCCGTACCCGATCAGGACCGAGAAGTGATGCACCTCGCAGGGTTCTCCGGATTCGAGCACCAACCCAACCTTGGTGCGCGCACCTTCCCGAATCAGGTGGTGGTGGAGGCCGGCGATGGCCAGGAGAGCCGGCGCCGGTGCATTCTCGTGGTCAACGCCCCGATCCGACAGGATCAGGATGTTGGCTCCCTCGGCGATGGCACGGCTGGCCTGGCAACACACCTCATCCACGGCCCGCTCCAATTCCGCGCCGCCTCCATCAGGTTCGAACAGGATTGGCAACGTCACTGCCTTGAAGCCGGGGAGGTCGATGTGGCGGAGCTTCTCCAGCTCGTCATCCGTCAAGATCGGAATGGACAATCTGATCTGCCGGCAACTCTCCGGTTCCGGTGCCACCAGGTTGCGCTCAGAACCCATCATCGTCTCCGCCGCCGTGATGATCTCCTCACGGATGGAGTCGATGGGCGGGTTGGTGACCTGCGCGAAGAGCTGTTTGAAGTAGTTGTAGAGGAGTTGGGGCTTGTCGGATAGCACTGCCAGGGGCGTGTCGTTGCCCATGGAGCCGACAGGCTCAACACTGTTCTTGGCCATGGGGGCCAGGATGATGCGCAGCTCCTCGAAAGTATAGCCGAAGGTCTGCTGAAGCTGGATGAGGGTTTCGTATGCCGGCTCCCGTTCGCAGTCCAATGCGGGTTCGGGCAAGTCCTCCAATGCCACCATCTGCTCATTTAGCCACAGGCGGTAGGGCTGCTCGGTTGCCATCGCGTGTTTCAACTCTTTGTCCTCTACAATGCGCCCCTTTTCGGTATCGACTAGGAGCATGCGGCCCGGCTGCAGACGCCCCTTGTACTGCACGCGATCAGGCGGAACGTCGAGCACGCCAACCTCGGAGGCCATGACCACCAGATCGTCTTTCGTCACGTAATACCGCGAGGGGCGCAGACCATTCCGGTCGAGCACCGCGCCGACCACCGTGCCATCGGTGAAGCCGATTGAGGCCGGGCCGTCCCACGGTTCCATGAGGCAACTGTGGTATTCGTAGAACGCTTTCTTCTCGTCGCTCATGCTTTCGTGGTTGGACCAGGGTTCGGGGATCATCATCATAACGGCATGGGGCAGGGATCGCCCGCTCAGCGTGAGGAACTCCAGGCAGTTGTCGAACATCGCTGTGTCGCTGCCGTCGGGGTGGATGATGGGCAGAATCTTGGGTAGATCGTCGCCGAAGAGGTCCGATTCTAACATCGCCTGACGAGCGTGCATCCAGTTCACATTCCCGCGCAGGGTGTTGATCTCACCGTTGTGGATCAGATAGCGATAGGGGTGGGCGCGCTCCCAACTGGGGGAGGTATTGGTGCTGAACCGCGAATGGACCAGGGCAATGGCTGCTTCCATGGCGGGGTTCGACAGGTCTGGGTAGTATGCCTCGAGCTGCTCCGACGTCAGCATACCCTTGTAGACCATGGTCTTGTAGGAAAGACTGGCGAGGTAGAAATAGTCCCCGCCCTCCATACCGGAGAAGCGAATCTCGTTTTCGGCCCGCTTGCGGATCACGTAGAGTTTGCGCTCGAAGGCCATGTCGTCCTGAATCTTGGCGTCCCGTCCGATGAGGACTTGCCGTACGAAAGGTTCGCGGGACAGTGCCGTCTTGCCTAGCAAGGCGTTGTTTGTCGGAACCGTACGCCACCCGAGCAGACGTTGTCCTTCCTCAGCGACGATTTCCTCGAAGCGCTGTTCGCAGTTCCGGCGGAGACCAGGGTCGGGAGGGAGGAACACCATGCCAACGCCATATTCGCCGTAGGATGGCAGGGGGATGCTGGCCTCCGCGCACGCCTCCTCCAGAAAGGCGTGCGGCGTCTGAAGCAGAATGCCGGCCCCGTCGCCGGTGTTAGGTTCAGCGCCCCGCGCGCCCCGATGGGTCAGATTCAGGAGCACAGTGAGCGCCTTGCGCACAATGGCATTGGATTTCTCCCCCTTGATGTTCGCGACAAACCCAATGCCGCAGGCGTCGTGCTCGAACCACGGATCATAGAGACCTTGCTTGGGCGGCAGTCCAATCTGAGTCATGGCACATCCTTCCTAGAAACAAAAAAGCCGCACCAACACGGGGTGACCCCGTGCCAGGCGACCTCTTCTTCGAATCCGGTATCTCAGCTTAGAGACAAGCGGGCAAACACAATGACCGCGACCGGCCCTTTCAGTCCGGTACGTCCGATTCTGTGAGACTTGAGCGATTATCAGGTTGCCAAGTAGTATACCAAAAATGAAACGATGTGTCAACGTAAAAATACTGGTGTTTACCCATAACTTGGATGTCAAGTTGTTTCACGTGTGATCTGCGCGCACCTCGAACCCTTCGACGGGCTCAGGACGTCGCAAGTTCGAGCGTCCAGGAGGCTGAAACTTGTTTCAGGTCTTAGGGGTTCGGCCTTGCCTCTACGTGACAGGTGACTTATGGGTAAACACCAGTGAAATACTTACGGAGGAACTTCTTGACCCTTCCCTCCCCTTGTGATATACTAACATCACGCTTTCGTACGCGGGCCCCCTCCCATCCCCCTCCCACATGGACGTGAAGCCAGCGCCCGAGCCGGCACGGATCGCGGCAACTCGAATTGCCTGCCGGGGCATGGCTCTGATTGTTGGGGGCGCCCACGCACGTGATTGTGGCTCTTTGGGATTTCGCGTGACGCTCGCCGTGGACGACGCCCGTTGTGCTGACGGACGTCCACGGCCCACACACGGCGACGCCCATCGGCACGACGGACGTCGTCCCCTTTGAGCGAGAAAACCCCGCGAAATCCCAAAGAGCCGTGATTGTCAGCCAGTTCCGGCTGCGCGCTGCAGGTAGCCGGCCTCACAGAAGGTGCCAGGGGGGTCCTGGATGTCCCAAGCGGACAACGTAAAACTGCTGACCTTGGCCGGCGTCGCCCATCGGTGCGCGCGGGAGACCGAGCGGTTCTTCCGGAGCCAAAACTATGACCCCCATTATTGCTTCGAGCTATTCCGGCGCGCCATCTTGCACCACAATGAGCGCGCCTGGGCCCTCGTCTATGAACAGTATCGCCCCCTCGTGGCCGGGTGGGTGGAACGCCATTCAGCGTTTGAGGCCAGCGGCGAAGAGTCCCAGTACTTTGTCAACCGCGCCTTCGAGAAGATGTGGTCCGCCATCTCCCCCGACAGTTTCGGCCGTTTCCCTGATCTGAAGTCCTTGCTAAGATACTTACAGATGTGCGTCCACAGCGCAGTCGTAGACGAGGTCCGTTCCTCTGAAGCGCCCACGGTGGATGTCGAGGACGATGCATTGGCAGCTCTCAGTAGATCCGCGGACGCCGGCATTGAGAAGCAGGCTCTGACTCGAGCACTGCGCGAAGACTTCTGGCAGCGCATCGACGAACGACTGAACGATGAAAAGGAGCGTCTAGTAGTCCGGGGATCCTATGTCCTGGGGCTCAAGCCCCGCGAGCTCTACGCCGATTACCAGACCACTTTCGAAGACGTCACCGAAATCTACCGCATTAAGCAGAATGTGATGGATCGCTTCCGCCGAGATCGCGAACTTGGGCAGGGGTGGCTGCAGCCTCGGTAAATCGCAAAGCCCGTTCGTAGTGAGCGCGGATGCGCACATCCGTCC
>JAANWY010000279.1 GCA_018263655.1 Anaerolineales bacterium
GGGACTATCGTCCCCGTATTTGGCCAGCGCGTAAGCATTGTTCACCACATCTGGGGGCGTGGACTGTCGCCCACGCCGAGCGCCACGCGAAATCCCAAAGAGCCGAGCGTCCGGACGCCGCAACTTGTTGCGGGCTGGAAACGTCAGCCCCCATCGTTAATAGACTTGGGATGCGCACTCCCCCATCGATCAAATGTTTGACTTTCTACATAATCCCGTGTATGATTTAGGCCGAACGTGGGAGTGGATGGGGCCCGGTGGCTTCCCCAGTCTTCAAAACTGGTGGCGCGACGCGCAGAGCGTGGCGCGGTGGGTTCGACTCCCATGCACTCCCGCCTGATGATCGCTAGCCCCGCCACCTCAGTTTAGGTGGCGATTTGTTTACGCTGGGGGACCGCGGTTGCCGCACGATCAATTGCCGAGCGACCCATTCGCAAGAGCTGTCGATCAGCCAGATCGCGCTATCGATCTGGCCCGCGTTGCCCTGCTTGTCGCACAAGACGAGTACCCCGATCTAGACATCGACCGCTATCTGGATAAGCTTGACCGGATGGCCGAGACGGTACGCCTCGACATTGCGGCAGAGGGTGACCACAACAAGAACGTTGAAATCCTCAACCACTACTTATTCGACGAGCTGGGGTTTGCCGGCAATCGCCAGGATTACTACAATCCACACAACAACTTCCTGAACTACGTTCTGGAACGTCAGGTGGGTATCCCCATCACCTTATCGGTCGTGTACATCGAGGTTGGTCAACGTCTCCACTTGCCGATCCAGGGCGTAGGTCTGCCAGGTCACTTCATCGTGCGGTACGATGGGGCCGAGCCGGCCTTTATCGATCCCTTTAATGCCGGCGAGCGCCTGACAGAAGTAGACTGCCAACAGCGGTTGCACGCGATCTTTGGAGCGCCGGTCGCGTTTCGCGCTGAATGGTTGGAGCCGGTTGGCAAGCGGCAGATTCTCACCCGGATGTTGCATAACCTGAAAGGCGCCTACATCCGTCGTGAGGACTTCGGGCGTGCCATTCCCATCGTCGAGAAGATTCTGACCCTCGACCCTGATGCCCACACAGAGCTACGCGATCTGGGTTCACTACATGGCATGGTGGGAAACTACGGCGACGCCCTGATCTATCTTCAGCAATATCTGGCTCATCGCCCTGATGCCCCCGATGTGGATAGCGTCCAGGGCCAGATGCGGCGTCTGACGACGCGGATGGCGCGCTGGAACTAGGTAACCTCTGCGAAGTTCTTTTATGCTCGTCGAAGGTCTCCTATATGCTCGTCGAGGTCTCCTATATGCTCGTCGAGGTCTCCTATATGCTCGTCGAGGTCTCCTATATGCTCGTCGAGGTCTCCTGACCGAGACGTAGGGGGCATCGGGGCCGCACGCGGCTGGGGAGACCTCGCCCAGCTCATGGAGACCTCGCCCAGCTTATATAAGATATTTATTTGGGGCTACTTAGTTGACGCCACCGTCTTGACCTGACACAGCAAAGGCGTTACCCTTGCGAAGGTTACGCATAGCCTTTGACACCATTACCCATTCCGGCAAGCGAAGACACTTTCGGCTTGAACGCAAGCGGCAAACCTTCGCAAGGGTTGTCACCTGGTTTTCAAACACGCTCGCAACCGTCTTGACCTGACACAGCAAAGGGCGACACATGTCACCAGAAAGCTCAACTGACCAGCAACCGTGCCCGCCGGCCTCCCTCGACGATCTGGCAGATGATGCCTTGGCCCAATATCGCGCCGAGGTCGCACAGCATCGGCCTGACAGTGGCCTCGATCGAGCCGAGCCGCCCCAACTGCTGCAACGCATTGGCGCGGCTGTCGAACACCGGGGCGACCTGGTCCCAACACTGGCCGGCGTACTCTTCTTCGCGCGCCATCCTCAACGCTTCTACCCCTCGCTGACACTCACGTTTCTCCACCTAGCCGGCACCGAGATCGCCCAGTCGACAGATGACGAGCCGCTTTACCTGGACAACCGCGAGTTCAGCGGGCGCATTCCCGACATCGTCGAGGAGGCGTGGGGCGTGCTTTTCAGCAAAATGGCGCGCCGAGGCATCGTCGAAGGGGTACGTCGGACAGAAGAGCCCCAGTATCCTCAGACGGCCGTCCGTGAGGCGTTAGTCAACGCCATCGCACACCGCGACTACAGTCGGAGCGGGAGCTTCACCCAGGTACGGCTGTTCGCTGATCGACTGGAAGTGCAGAGTCCCGGCGGGCTGGCCGGCGGGCTGAAGGTGGAGGATCTGGTGTACGAGCAGTACACCCGCAACCCCTACATCATGCGCCTCCTCGAAGACTACGGCTACGTAGAGCGACGCGGCGTCGGCATCGACCAGATGGTGCACGCCATGCGAGAGGTTAACCTGCCCGAACCCGAGTTCGACGATCGAGGCCAATCCTTCTGGGTGACCCTGCGGGGTGATCCGGCCGAGGCGCGGCGCACTGATTTAGTCAAGCTGGGACTGAACGACCGCCAGATCGAAGCCATCGACGTGATGCACGAGCGCGGCCGGCTCACCAACCGCGAGTACCAGAAACTCTTCGACGTGTCGGAGCGGACGGCTCTGTACGATCTCAGTGGCCTGGTGGACGCCGGCATCGCCTTAGCGGTAAGCGGCGGCCGCGGGCGACGCTACATTCTCCGGGACTAGGGACTTCCAGGGAAATAAACCTCCCAGAAATGGCCTATTTCCCTCAGGAATCCTTGGGTCTTTGGGCGGTTTTAAATCCTGGAATCCCCCTGATTGCGGGTTCTTGCGGGATAATTGCGGCTTTCTTGCGGGTTTCAGCGGGGACCCTTGCGAAGGTTACGAATAGCCTTGGCAGTGGGTCAGTTTTCGACAGGCGAAGACCCTTCAGCCCGAAAGCTATTTGCAAACCTTCGCAAGGGTAGCTGAACGCTTACTAAAAAAGGCATTGCGGCAGAAGTGACACTTACCGCTCGCGACGGATTTGACAATCCGTCGCCCTGCCGGCTGGATCTGGCGATCCAGCCGGAGCGAAGTGCGACTTTTACCCTAATGCCAAAAAAGGAATGGAACCATGGCTGAATTGAAACGATCTGTGGCCTTGAAGTCTCCGCCGACAGCGGATATGGATGAGCCGGCCTGGGATATTGCACGTCTCTTCCCCAACCAGGGTGCCTGGTCCGTCGAGGAATACCTTGCCCTGGACACGAATCACCTGGTCGAATTCTCCTCTGGACACATCGAGGTACTGCCAATGCCAACGGAATCACATCAGTCGATCGTTGCTTTCCTGCACCATGCACTGTTGGTATTTGCAACAGCCCACGATCTAGGACGCGTCCTCTTTGCCCCACTGCGCATCCGCCTGTGGCCGGGCAAGTATCGAGAACCGGATGTCGTGTTCATGCTGGCTGAACACGCCGACCGGCGGGGAGAGCAGTACTGGGAAGGGGCAGACCTGGTGATGGAGGTCATCAGCGAGGACGGCCGTCACCGAGACACAGTCACGAAGCGACGCGAGTACGCTCGCGCCGGCATCCCCGAGTACTGGATCATCGATCCCCGGGAGGAGAAGATTATGGTCCTCACGCTCGACAGTGACGGCTACGCTGTGTATGGCGAATTTGAGCGGGGTGCGGAGGCAACGTCGGTATTGCTAGAAGGGTTTACGGTAGCTGTGGAGGACGTACTCGACGCACCAGAAGACGGATGAAGGTTACACAGCAAGCCAATTGCGGGACAATTGCGGCTTTTTGCGGGATAGTTGCGGCTTTGCTGGCCGGAGGTTGTACGCCGGCCGAGGCCGAACTCGTGGTCCCGCTGGCGGCGTCGGCCACTCTGGCGCCGGCATCCCCCACCACGATGCCAACACCGTCGTTTACGGCCACGGCTACGGCCACGGCTACGGCTGCAGCGGCGGCCACAGCGCTCCCAACCCCGACGCCGACGGCCCAGCCACCAGACGTTGCCCTCTCTCTATCACTGAAGCAGGTGGTTCAAGGCCATGTCACCACTGTGCATGTCACAGCCAGCCGGCTCGTCACCGTCACCGGTCGAGTGGGTGACCGCTCGCTGGTTCTCACCGAGCTTGCTGATGGTGAGTATTGGACGGCGATCGGCATCCACGCAATGGCTCAGGTGGGACCGCGCGAGGTGCTGATCCAGGCTTTTGACGAGTTGGGGCGCGAGATCAGAAAGCGTGCGACCCTGGACGTGGCGGCCGGCGGCTACGTGACTGAGACCATCAACTTGTCGCCCGAGACCGCTGCGCTGCTGGACCCAGCGTTGCTCGAGGCAGAGCGTGAGAGGCTCGAAGCGCTGTGGGCCAAGCTCACTCCCCGACAGTTGTGGCACGACGTGTGGGCCCGGCCTGGTGGCGGGGATACGACATCGGGGTTTGGCACGCGGCGCGCCTACGGCGGTGGGCCGGCCACCGACTACCATGCCGGCCAGGACTTCCGAGCCGAAAAAAGCGATCCTGTGATGGCGCCGGCTGCCGGCGTTGTCGTGTTGGCGGAACCCCTGGATGTGCGCGGGAACAGCGTGTGGCTCGATCATGGCCTGGGTGTCTACAGTGGATACTTCCACTTGTCCGAAATCGCGGTCGAGGTCGGTCAGGCTGTGGAGCAAGGCGATCTCTTGGGGCGTGTCGGCAGCACCGGCTTATCGACCGGCCCCCACATCCACTGGGAAGTGCGGGTCCACGGGATCGCTGTGGACCCACTGGAGTGGACCGAGCACTGGATTGGACCACCGCTGAGACTTCGAATCGATGACAGCGTTCGGTAACTTGAGTTATGACAATTGATCGGGAAACAGTCGTGATCCTCGACTTCGGGTCGCAGACGGCCCAGTTGATTGCACGCCGGGTGCGCGAATGCCAGGTGTACAGCGAATTGCTGCCGGCCGATGCACCACCGGAAGACGTCCAAGCGCTGAACCCAGCCGGCTTCATCTTGTCTGGTGGGCCGGCAAGCGTTTACGAGCCCGGCGCTCCCACCTTGCCAGATTATGTGCTGGCGAGCGGTAAGCCAGTGCTCGGCATCTGCTACGGGATGCAGTTGCTGACCCACCACCTGGGCGGCGAAGTGGCGCCGGCCGAGCGCCGCGAATACGGCCTCGCGGAACTCCACGTCGACAAACTCGACGCCCTGTTCCGCAATCTGCCCGACGCCCTGACGGTGTGGATGAGCCACGGTGATCGCATCGAGCAACCGCCGGCCGGCTTCCGTGTGTTGGCCCACACCGACAACTCCCCCATCGCGGCCATGGGCGATCCCGGGCGGCGACTTTACGGCATCCAGTTTCACCCTGAGGTCGTGCACACCCCTCGGGGGTGTGATCTCATCCGCAACTTCCTGCACGACGCGTGTGGCTTGCGAGGCGCCTGGACACCTGGGGCCTTCATCGAGGAGTCAGTGGCCGCCGTCCGCCGGCAGGTGGGCGATGGACAGGTCGCACTGGGGCTGTCGGGCGGTGTCGACTCTTCAGTGACCGCGGCGTTGGTTCACCGCGCTGTCGGAGATCAGCTGACGTGTATCTTCGTGGATCATGGTCTGCTGCGGGCCGGCGAGGCTGACCAAGTCATCGACACCTTCAGACGCAACATGGGCCTGCGTTTGGTATTCGTCGATGCCACCGACGAGTTTCTGGGCGCGCTCCGAGGCGTCAGTGACCCGGAAAAGAAGCGCCAAGTCATCGGCGAGAGGTTCGTACGGATTTTCGAGCGCGAGGCACGTAAGTTGGGCCAGATCGACTTTCTGGCCCAGGGTACGATTTATCCGGACGTCATCGAGAGTGCTGCGCGCGACCGCCCGCACGCCAAGCGCATCAAGACCCATCACAACGTGGGTGGGCTGCCCGAGGACATGGACTTCGAGCTGGTCGAGCCGCTACGCTATCTCTTCAAGGACGAAGTGCGCAATATTGGTCTGGAGTTGGGGTTGCCGGCGGAGATCGTCCGGCGCCAGCCCTTCCCCGGACCAGGCTTGGCCGTGCGCATCCTTGGCGAGGTGACCCGCAAGCGATTGGAGACGCTGCGTGCCGCCGACGCCATTGTCTGTACAGAGATCAGCGCTGCCGATCCTAAACACCACGTTTGGCAATACTTCGCTGCGCTCCCGCTGGTTCGCAGCGTCGGTGTCATGGGCGATGGTCGCAGCTATGGACACCTGATCGCTGTGCGGGCGGTGACCAGCCAAGACGGTATGACGGCCGACTGGGCGCGGCTATCCGACGAGGTGCTGACCCGCATCTCAACCCGCATCGTCAACGAGGTGCCGGGCGTCAACCGTGTCGTCTATGACATCACCAGCAAGCCGCCGGCCACCATTGAGTGGGAGTAATCTGGCCGGTAAACAGTAAACGGTAAACAGTAAACTTATACGTAACAGGTCATCGCAAGATTCATCCGTGGATGGCGAGCAGACGGCCAGAAACGTCCCCACGGACAGAAGGAAACCCTGTGCTGAGTGTAGCCGAAGTAACGGATGTTTAACTTTTTTGTTTTTGTCCGTGTTTCTTTCCGTCCGTGGGGGAATGGTGATCGCCCCTCAGCTCGGGGTGTATTACGTATAGGGGTGTATTACGTATAAGTGAACTGTTCACTGTTTACTGTTCACTGGATTACTGTTCACTGAGCTCATCGTCAGACTTCGATAATAGGCTCTAACCATGTCTCTGCCCAATTCACTTGTAGTTGGCCAGCTCCATCTCGTGGGCGGTCTCCGCCAGGACGTTCCGCTGACGGTCGGTGTATTTGAGCCGCGATCCTTGCTGCGCCGGCACGATCCAGGCATCGTGCTCATCCTCATCGATTTGCTCACCGCGACGCCGGACGATGGCGTCCTGCTGAGCGAATTGATGCATGTCGTTCAGCAGTTCTACGCACAGACGCCGGGCAGCATCACGCGCCGGCTACGCCAGGCCATTCTGGCCGCCAACTGGCATCTGCGCAAGTGGAATCGCAAGCGGACCAACGGCAAACAGGCTGCTGGCATCACCTGTGTCACGCTGGTCGGCGATGAAGCCTACCTGGCTCAGGCGGGGCCAGCCCTGGCCTACATTGCCCAGCCAGGCGCCACCGAGCAGTTTCCGGAAGACTCACCCTGGCTATGTAGCGAGCCACTGGAGTCGATGCCTAGGGGTATCTGGACGCCGCTGGGCATCCGCGACGAAGTGTACGTTGATCTCCATTTCGCGCAGGTCGGCCCTGGGTACACACTGCTTCTCGTCTCGCCCCACCTACTTCAACTCCTAACCGAGGACGAACTTGTCCCGCTGCTGGACCAAGATCCGGAGGATGTCTTGCTAGACCTGGCAGTCATCGCCTCTGGTCAGGACTTATCGGCATTGGTGGCCAATCTCGGGGAGCCGGCGGAGGAGCCCTATGTTGCTGAAACACCGTCCGAACCAGCCGGCCCCGGTACGGGACAACGGGTCGTGATGGCCAGCCGGCGCGGGCTTCTCGCCCTTGGATCGGCGGGAGCCGCAATCCTGGGGAGCTCAGCACGCATCTTGGAGGGCATGCTGCCGGAACCGGTCGGGGACGGGGGGGGCGAGCCCTCTGAGCGCCGGCGTCAGGCGCTCATGTGGCTGGCCCTCATCATCCCGATCGCCTTGACTGCGCTCACGCTTGCCCTGTACTGGACGCGAGGCCTTGATCGAGAGACGCGGTCTCTTGACCTCATCGAGGCTGCGTCGGCCCAGGTTGAAGAGGCACGCGGCCTGGCGGAGACGGACTCGGATCGAGCGCGAGAACTGCTGCGGGATGCCTCCCGCAGTCTGGATCGCGTGCTGAGTTTGCAGCCTGGTTATGATAGAGCTGAGCAACTGCGTGCGGATGTGCGGTCCCAACTGGACAGGATCGAGGGCGTCGTTCACCTGTCAGACATCGTATCGGTTGCCTCACTGCCGGGTACGACAGAGGACGGGCGCCGGCTGGTTGTGCAGGGCACTTCGGCATACGTATTCAATGCGCGCGAGCAGGTTGTACACCGGGTCGGACTGGGTGATGAGCGCATCGTTGAGGTTCTCAGGACAGAGGAAGCGCGCAACGGACAGTCTGTCGGACCGTTGGTCGATATGACGTGGGTACCGGCCGGCGGTGTGCGACAGCAAGGCGCTGTCGTCGTGTTGGATTCAACGGGTACTGCGTGGCAGATTGCCGCACCGAGCAATGTCACGCCCCTCAGCGTTGCAGATTCGGAGACTTGGCGGGGCTTGCGCCTGATAGGGGGGTTCGCAGGCAATCTCTATGTGCTTGACGTCAGTTTGGGACAGATCCTGAAGTACTCGCCGACGGTGGACGGCTATGCGGTTCCGCCCGTCGACTGGCTGTCATCCGAGGCATCGCCCAACCTGGACGATGTCGTGGATATGTCCATCAATGGGTCGATATACGTACTCCGATCAAGTGGCCGTGTGGTAAAGCTAGTCGCCGGCGAGCCTGCACCCTTCGATCAGCCGGACGAACTCGATCTGTCACAGCCCGTCGCCTGCTTTGCGGCGCCATCGTCGGGCAACGTGTTCCTGGCAGACACCACCCGCGTGCTTCAGCTCGACGCCGATGGCATCTTCCAACGCCAACTACTCCCGCCGGAAGGCCCCTGGGACCGACTCAGTGCCCTCTGGGTGGACGAAGCCAGCGGCTGGCTCTACGCCGTGGATGCCGGCACACTGGTCCGCGCCGCCCTCCCGGGTCAGTGAGCGGCATGCAGTCAACGATGTTCAACTTTTTTGTTTTTGTCCGTGTTTCTTTCCGTCCGTGGGGGACTGGTGATCGCCCCTCAGCTTGGTCAGTAGATCCAAATCTCGTTCTGGGGGGATCTTCAGACCTGTGCTGAGCGAAGCCGAAGTATCCCCCAGTCGGCCGGATCTGACGATCCAGACCGACATCTACTGCTCACTGGTCTTCGTGCCGACGTGGACGCTGACGGCGCCCAGGGCCAGTGGGTAGTACACGACATCGCGCAGACCTGCCTCACGCATGACGCGGGCGAGCTCGGGCGGTGTCAAGAACGCTTGCACCGAGGCCGGCAGATAGGTGTACGCGTCTCCTTCGCTAACAATTCCCCCCACCGCCGGCACGAAGCGGCCGAAGTAGATATTGAACAGCTCGCGGAACAGGGGCGTGGCGGGCTGGGTGATCTCCAGACACACCACCCGTGCTCCGGGACGGACGACGCGCCGTTGCTCCCGAAAAGCGCGCGCCACGTCGGCGACGTTCCGCATCATAAAGGCGCTCAGGCAGGTGTCAAACGTATCGTCGTCGAAGGGTAACTGGAGAGCATCACCGCCGGCAAAGTCGATGCGGCGGCTCGGCCGGTTGTTCAGCTTAAGCTGACCGATCTGCATCATCGGCAGCGCGAAATCGACACCGACGACTGTGGCGGAGGGCCGCACATCCAACACGGCCAGGGCCAGATCGCCGGTCCCTGTTGCCAGGTCCAGCACGCGGCCAAATGCCGGCACCCACGCTTGACGCACCGCGAACTTCCGCCAATGCTGATCCTGCCCGAACGTCATCAGGCGGTTCATCAGATCATAGCGACGCGAGATTCGTCCGAACATCGTTTGGACATAGCGAGCCTTGTCAGGAGAAGTCATTGTAAGTGTTGTTCCGTTGAGAAATGCGGAAAAAGGGGGTCGGTGGGGGGCGGCCGCCCCCCACCGACCCCCTTTTTCCGGTCTCTCCTTGTGTAGGCACGAAGTGCCTGAGTAGTCACATTTATTATATTACCTTTTCAATCGCATAGCCAACCACCAACAGCA
Source organism: Anaerolineales bacterium (assembly GCA_018263655.1). GTDB lineage: Bacteria > Chloroflexota > Anaerolineae > Epilineales > JAANWY01 > JAANWY01. The sequence continues at coordinate 9,759 of JAANWY010000279.1, forward strand.
ATCCCACTAGCATGTGAGCCATAACGGTGCCGGCGTTAGCCGGCGCCAGTTTCAGATAGTCGTCGTAGTGGGCCCTCGTGGTTCGCACTGCCGTCCAGGCGATGGGCGCCGTCAGCAGCGCAATGAGCGCAAACGGCGAGATAGCACGCAGCAAAGTACCCACGACGATGACCAGGTAAGCTCCGGCCACCAGTGCCACGTAGCCAGCCACTGCCCGCTGGCGCCCCAGCCGGACTACTAAGGTGTTCTTGCCGACGGCGCCATCAGCCGCAGCATCTTGAAACTCGTTGATGTACAGCACAGCTGAAATCAGGCAGGCGAGTGGGACGGATGCCACAAATGGCTCCCAGGCCAGCGTCCGCGTCTGCACATAGTAGCTTCCCAACGTCATCAGGACGCCGAAGTTCACGCCAACAAGCAGTTCGCCGAGCCCTGTAGCAACCAGCCTCACAGGCGGCGCCGTGTAGAAAAAGCCAGAAAAAGCGCCGATGAGTCCAAACCACAACACCATCGTACCACGCGCCCAGGTCAGATATAGCCCGATGAGTCCCCCAACGGCGAAACTTAGCAGCGCGGCTTGAAGTATCTGCTGCGCAGGCACAATAGCCTTCTGGATTACGCGGCTTCCGCCCGTGTACGGCCGCACGAATTGTACATTTCTATCATCAGTGCCACTCAGGTGATCGAAGTAATCGTTACTCAGATTGGTCCCCGCCTGAAGCGCCACACCGGCTACCAACGCCAGGATGAAATAGTCCCAGTGGAAACTACCAGTCCGCTCCCACGCAATGACCGCCCCGAGGATCACTGGCACAACCGACGCTGTGAAAAAAGGCAACCTGACTGCTTCCTTCCAGTTTTCCCGAAACTCCTTCAACATGTGTGATATCTCCTATTTCGCAACCACTCAAACACCGTGCGCCCATACAAGGAATATGCGGAAAAAGGGGGTCGGTGGGGGGCGGCCGCCCCCCACCGCCCCCCTTTTTCCGGGTTTCTCAATCCTTCTATGCACTCTTACGCCAGATAGCGAAACCTTCTTGAGCCAAGACGATCTCAGCCGTGCGCTCACCACTCATGACAACGCCGGCCACCCCCGCTCCAGGCGTGGTCCAGTGACCCGCCAGGTACAGGTTCTCGATGGGTGTGCGCGGCTGAAGACGGTTGAATCCCATCTGATCTGGTGTGAAGGTCCAGCCGTAAGGCGCGCCCTGTGAGCTTCTGACGTACTGCTTGAGCGTCCACGGGGTGCTGATGTCGCGAAACACAATTTGGTCCGACAGCCCGGGCAGATAGTGCTCTTCGGTCCAGGCGATCATATCGTCGGCGACTGCCTGGCCGGCCGCCTGCCAATCCGTTGCCACATCGTACGGAGCATAATTCCACAGATAGATGACGTGCCCGCCGGCCGGCGCCAGGCTAGGATCTGTCACCGATGGGACGGTTATGTCGCACGGTCCCTCGGGGAGTGATTGTGACATCTGACGAAACGCGGCATCCATGTCCCACGTATCGTAGATGACGGTGTCGTGATAGGTCAGGCCAGCGGCTTCGAGATCGACGTCTTGCACGCCCAAAGCTACCTTGACCAGAGACAGAGATGGTTCCCCCGCTTCCAGTTCCCGCACATAATCGGCCGGCAGGTGATTCACACCAACCAAATCTCGGAAGGTGTGGCGCGCGTCAGCGTTGGAGATTACGCTGTCGGTGCGAATCACGAACCGCTCGCGTTCGTCGTCGGGGAGCGGGTCAGGGTTCAGCCGGCCGCCGTCGATCCACCGGTCACTCACGTCGGTCAGCTCGACGCCGGCCACCCGTCCATTCTCGACCATAATGCGCGCTGCCGCGGTGCTCAGCAGCACTTCCCCACCCTGCTTCTCAACCCCATTGGCGAAGGCTTCAGCCAGACTACTCAGCCCACCCTTCGGGTACCAGCCGCCACCGAAGAAGTAGCTCATCATCACCACTGTCCAAAACACAGCCGAAATCTGCGACGGCGGCAGTCCGAAGTAGACCCACAGAGATGCCAGGGCGGCCTGCAGCTGTTTGTCCTGCAAGAACCCATCCATCATCTCCTCAAAGCTCTGGTTGGGGTATTTGGCGAAGATGGGCTGCATCACTGGCACCTTGAGGTAGTCCCAGATGCCAAATGTAGCCGGCAGGGCATCAATGTCGGAGTACATCTGGGCCATCTCACGGAACAACATCCGCATGTAGTGGCGTTGTTCGGTCCACCGCTCGGCTAGCTGATCGACCAATGCCTCGTAGTTGGGTGGAATTTCAATCTGATAGTCGGGGAAGATGGCCTGTGCCAGCGGGTCAACGGGGATGAACTCGACCTGGGCGTCGGCGCCCAAGTCCCGTAACACCCGCCGGACCACCCACCCTGGACCGCAGCCGCTCAACAGGTGAGGGCCAACGTCGATAGTAAATCCATCGCGGACGTAACTGTGCACCACCCCTCCGGGCACCGGTCGCTGGTCGACGACCAGAACGCGTTGGCCGGCCCGTGCCAGCATACCGCCGGCCGTCAGTCCGCCCAGGCCGGCGCCGATCACGACCACATCGTAGTGCTGATGTTGCGGTCTCCGCTTACGTTTCCGTTTCATTTCATGACTCCACTGAAAAACGGGTCCGGGGCCCCCGACTGGACATCTAGAATATGTATCATCTCAAAAAACAGGGGAGTAATGTAGGCCGAATTGTTAATTCGGCAGTCGAAATACCATTTCGACCTACATTTCCCCGAAGTATTGAGATGATACTAGAATATCACTTCTTAGGGTCGATTTTCGCTACCCTACACGTAACCGTTCAGGTGGTGGGGACCCTTGCGAAGGTTTGCCACTCGCATTCGGGTTGAGGTGCCCCTCGCCAGCCGAAAATCGGCCCCTTGCCAAGGCTACTCCTAACCTTCGCAAGGGTAGCTGAACGCTTACCCCTACACATCCTGTTCCTGGCCGGTCGCCGTTTCGCTTACAGACCGAGCCAGACGAGTTTCCAGACCGTTGGAGACCTTCGGTCAACGGGTGGAGCACGGTCGGGAGACCGGCCCCAGCAGTTGCGAGAACAGAACGAAGGTTTTGTAGGGTAGCAAGGGGTCGATTTAGCGATCCCCCCGGCGCGGGCGGCCCCGAGGCGGTTTCGTCTGAATCACGACATCGTCAGTGCCAAACTCCTCTTCGAGAAACTCAACCAGCTTTCGGAGCACTCGCATGCGTTGCTCTGGCGGAAAATCCTCAAAATCCAGGTCCTCGTCCCATTCGTCCCACTCATCCCATTCATCTTCTGCATAGGGTGATACTGGGTAGTCCGCGACTTTGTTGAGGAGATAGACCACCACCATACCAATCGGTACGCTCACGAGCGTGGCCTGGAAGAGCGTCAATTCGGTGAAACGGGCGATCAACGCTCCCACACCGACGAAGCCGGCCACCGCTAACACTGTGACTACGAACACAATCACTGCCGCCAACAGCAGTATGAAAACTACACCAAGGAACTCTGCCATATCACGTCACCTTTTCAAAGAAGTCGAGTAACTACTCAGGCAGCTACACTTCAAGACCGCCAAGGTGACCGGCACTTACAAACATCGGTTCCAGATAGCCTTTCAACACCTGGCATACCTCGTCATCCTGAGTATTTCGAGACAAAGTG
>JAANWY010000028.1 GCA_018263655.1 Anaerolineales bacterium
CAGCAATTCTAATTATGGCACGAAATCGGGTGCTGGCCGTGCAAGAAGCATACTGAGTAGGCGTCAGCCGTATCGAAGTGTGCTTCTTGTGCGGCCAGCACGCTTCGATACGCTCGCTACCCTTCGACAGGCTCAGGACGTCGCTCAGCATGCTGGCCGCCATAATTAGAATTGCTGGGTTCTGGCAGCCTCAGTTCCTTTCGCACCTGGTTTGTGGTATACTCAGGATCATAATCATAGACGGAGGGATGTGGCGTGAGCGCGAAGCATCTTATCCCGTTTGACAATTCGGAGTCGACCGCCTCCTTCTGGGCCGGCATCATCCACCAGCACTCGGCGCCTGGCGATATTGTGCTGGTGCCGTTTGCTGACGATGTCGCCATCGCCGGTGCGGCGCTCGAGCAGAACCGGCGCGTGGCCCTGCTCGTCCGGACGCCATCCCAGCGCCTCCGCCTGCAGGGCCGGCTGGCGCCTACCAGTGAGGGAGGCCGCCGGCGCGCCCTGGCCCAACTCGCCGGCACGACGAAGCGCGGTACCCCGCTGGACAGATACATCAACGACCTCTACAGCACAACTTGCCCCCACTGCGGCGACCCGACGCCAGCCACCGCCTTCATCTGGGATGAGGCCCGCGGGGCGCCAGTCGCCAAGGAGCTGACTTGCGAGGCCTGTGGATTTCACGGCAGCGCGCCGGCCGACGACACGGACGTGGAGCGCGCCAACCAAATCGAGCGCCGGGGACTCAGCTTCTGGTTCCTCCTGGAATGGCTTGCCGACACCCAAGACACATCGGGGCGCGAAATCGCCCGCCGGCATCTGGAGACATCATACAGCCCGCGCAATTTGACAGCACTGGCGGACATCACGCGCAAGGTCGATGCTGAGCTCTCTGATGACCCAACCTCGCAGCATTTTTTGCGCCTGGCCCTGCTCCACGGCCTCGACGCCGGCCGGCGACAGCCAACCTCGACGAATAACGAGGGGATCGTCGAGCGCAATATCTGGCACCTGCTCACTCACGCCCCAACAGCCGAAGACATCGATGCACCCATACGCCTGGCTGCTGATCTCGAGTCCTTTCTCCGCGAGGAGGATGTGCCGGCCAACGTCGTGTTGAGCGCCGGCCCCATCCATCAATTAGCCCGGCAGTTGCCCTCGGAGCGCTTTGCCCTGATCCTGGGGGCGCCACCTGCGCTCAACGCTCGCGCCTGGATCTGGGAGCAGCTGTGGAGTCGCTGGGTGTTCGGTCGGCGTGCCGCCGGCGCACTCCAACCACCGATCGGCGGCTGGCCGCGTCACGTGCGGGCGTTGGGTGTCACGATGGGTGCCCTGGTGCCGGCTCTCTGTCCGGATGGCCGCATCCTCTTCCGCTTTCAGGATAATGCGGATCGAGCAGACGCCGTGCTGGCCGCCATGGCACCGCACGCTAGCCTCGACGAGCTCGCCTACCAACCGCCGCTGGTCGAGCCGGCCAACATGTTCGCCGCCGCCGGGGGTGCGTATTACGTGACCTTCACACCGGAGCCGCCAGCACCGCCACCCGATATCGAGCCGCCGGCCCTGGCGACCGCCATCGAGACCGCGGCCGTCGATGCCGCCACAGACCTGCTGCGTGCCAGAGCGGAACCGCTACCCTACGCTTCGATTCTCACAGCGGCGACAACGCGCCTAGCCCGATCGGAGTTGCTGCACCAGACTATGACGTGTCTTGACGCTGACATCTCGCCGTTGGCCTTCGCGAAGCAGCATATGCGTCAGGGGCTTCGAGGCGCTCTGGCCCAGGGGGACTTGGTCGCCGTCGCAGGTCACACCCCCACTCATTGGTGGCTGCCGGAGGCGCCGCCGGCCGACCCCCTGACCGAGCGGGTCGAGCAGGTTGTCGTCGACCTGCTCGACGACCAGGAAAGCGTGACCACGTCTGAAATCTACCGCCACATGAAAGGCTGGCTAGTGCCCGAAGCGGAGTTGGTCGAGGCGTTGCTCACGGCCTACGGCGAGGAAACCGAGCCAGGTGTATGGGCCCGGTGCCCGATCGACGAGGGAGAACGAGAAAGCGTTGAATGGGCGTTGCGCCGGCTGGGGGAGCGGCTGGCGTTCGCCGTCGGTGCCGGCATCGCCGACGTCGTTTGGGGTGAGGGTGGGCGCGCCACGCATGTCTTCAACATCGTAGAGACGGGGCGCTGGAGTGAGGTCCCAGTCGATGTATTGCCAGAATCGGTGGCCGGCTACCTCATCCTGCCGGATCGCCTGGTCAACCTGGTCCGCGTCAAACTTCTGCGCAACCCGCTGTGGCGTCAGACGTTAGCCGAGGGTGGTTGGCAATTGGTCAAGGTGCGCCACCTTATGGCGCTGACCAACGCCGAAGCAGTTGATCGGCAGGACTTCAAGAAGATCCTGGGCCTCGACCCAATCATTGAACAGGCCGAGGCCCAAATTCCGCTATTCTGGGATTGAGGTAAGGAGTTCTTGAAGGTAGTTGACAATCTCCTCCTGATTGTCGAAGACGGCATCGAACTCGCCGGCACCGTAGAAATCCAGGTCTGTCACCAGATTGTCAGGTCCGCCGGCGTCATCCTGCTGGTGCCAGGCGAAAGGCTCGAATATCACGACGTAGTTTTCCACCTTCTCCCATTGCGCTTCTGACAATTCTATCTCAACAGGCTCCGACGTGCCCTGTTGCAAGCGGGCGGTACCGTCGTCGAAGATCACAAGCACATCGTCGAAGCCGGCGACCCCGCCGGTCCGCCGGAACTCCAGTACGGGCTCGGAATCGTCGCCTTGCGGCACCTGTAGGGTTATGGTCGCCGCTTGGATCTCGCCGCTGTCCAAGAGAATCCCCTCGGCGCTGACACGGTCGCCAGCATCGATGTGGCCTTCCAGCCGGCCCGCCGGCAAGACCTCCGTGTCCGTGAACCAGGCTACCTGTCGTTCACCTCCGGACTCCGTGACCACCGTCATCGTACGAGCGCGGATATCGAGCGACTGTATCTGCCCGGCGGCTGTGTCCCGCGTCAGATCAGGCGGCGGACCGAACGTGTTCACGACGGGCTCCACAGAAGGCTGATTGTAGCCGTAGGCGTGGATCACAAAGAACTGCCCGTCACGCTGGATGATGTAGTACAAGGAGGTCCCGTACACATCGCCCCACGCCTGAATGCGGCGCGCCCGCAGTCCGTTCACCCGGATGTCGAGTTCACTGAGCGCTTCATTCCCAAAGCTACGATCTTCCTGAACGTCATCAAGATTGGCATAGCCCGCTTCAGAGTCTAGCACCGATATGGAGAATACCAGTGGCGGGATGGTATTGGCGCCTCTGATTTCATCCGGGCCGGGCGCCGCAACCTCGATGCGGTCAGCGTGGCCGGCTCCTCGGGGCGTGATTTCCCAGTCAGTGGGAATCTGGATCGCGTAATCGTACGCCTCGTTGATGAACGTCCGAAACTCGTCGCTGACATCAGAGAGGGACAGCGGTGTCGGCGTTGGCACCGGCGTCAATGTAGGCCCGGTCGGCGCCGGCGTCGCAGTCAGAGGTGGCGGTTCTGTGGGCGGTACCGCCGTGGCTGGTGGCGGCTCGGTCGGTGTCGGCTGCGCCGGCTCATCGGAGCCTCCACAGGCTGCCAGAGAGATTGTAAGAATCAACACCAAGCTTACCAAGAGCGCAAATCGTTGCATATGTGATCTCTGTCTCCTTGTTCATAGCCCCACGACAAGTCGTCGATGCGACCGATAACCACCCCATGCTACCAGCTCTCTGCAAATCCCACCCGTCGTCCCATCTCGGCACTCTCCACGGCTCCGAAGACCATAGCCAAGCTCTTAATGTTGTCCGTGCAGATCGTCTCTGGCGTCGAGCCTGTCCTGACGGCGTTGACGAACTCACGGATCAAGCTGGCGTGACCATCAACCCCCGCTGCGCCGGCGAAGGGCGCCACATCGACACCGTGCCACTCAGAGAAGAATCCGCCTGTCTCCGCTACCACTTGAGCCTGGAAGCCGTCGCCGCCATCCCACGTCACGCTCCCGTTTTCGCCGATGACGCGCCACTCACCCTCCCAGGTCGTGTTCAGACCCTCGGCGCACCAACTGCCACGATACGTGTAGACGATGCCGCCCGTCATCTCGAAGATGGCGACCGCCGAGGCGCCATGATCGTACCACGAGCCGGCGGGATTCCACTCTTTGCAGTACACCGCGAGCGGGTCGGCACCAGTGATCAGGCGGGCGGCGTCGAACGTGTGAATCGCCATATCCAGCAACAGCACGTGCTGCATGCGGTCGCGGAACCCGCCGAAGTGCGCGCCGACATAGAAATCGCTGTGCACGGTGGTGATCGGCCCGATTTCTCCAGACTCGAGGAAGTGCTTCAGCCGGCGGATGTTCGGGTCGTAGCGCCGATTCTGGATGACGGCGTAGAGCTTGCCGGCTTCCCGTGCAGCAGCCACCATCTTTCGGGCGTTGTCCAGCGTATCGGCCATAGGTTTCTCGCCGAGGACGTGACACCCGTGGCTCAGAGCCTCCAGCGTCACGCCGGCGTGTGCCTCGGGCGTCGTACAATCGAACACCACGTCGGGCCGTGTCTTCCTCAGCGTCGCCGCTAGGTCCGTGCTGATCAGTGCATCGAGCGACTCGTATTCCGCTGCTCTCGCCTCGGCCACTTCTTCCTCGAGGTCAACCAAGCCAACCACTTCGAGGCCGGCGATCTCCTGTATGGCGTCGAGCCAGGTCTGGCTAATGCTCCCACAGCCCACCAGGACGGCTCTGAGATTTATCATGCCACCATCATTTTCAAGACTCGAGCGGCTCGGGGACGTTGCCGAACTTGACTTCCGGGCCGGCAACAGGCGCCGCCCACCGTACAGCATTCGTGATCACCCGCAGCACTTCGGGCTGATAGTAGATGGGATAGGTTTCGTGGCCCGGGCGGAAGTAGAAGATCTTGCCCTTACCTCGCTGGTAGCAACAGCCGCTGCGGAACACCTCGCCGCCCTGGAACCAACTGACAAAGACGAGCGTATCCGGGGCGGGAATGTCGAAACGTTCGCCGTACGTTTCGGCCTGGGGGATTTCGAAATATCCATTCAGCCCCTCAGCGATGGGGTGTCCTGGCTCGACAACCCAGAGGCGTTCCTTCTCGTCTGCTTCGCGCCACTTGAGGTTGCAGGTCGCGCCCATGAGTTTCTTGAAGATCTTGGAAAAGTGCGCTGAGTGCAGCACGATCAGTCCCATGCCGGCCAGCACGCGTTGATGGACCCGGTCGACGATTTCGTCCTCGACGTCGCCGTGCGCCATGTGCCCCCACCAGGTCAGGACATCGGTTTGGGCCAAGACGTCCTCAGTCAAGCCATGCTCAGGCTCGTCGAGTGTCGCTGTGCGCACCTGCATCCCTTCGGAACGCAGGTGCCGAGCGATAGCTTCGTGAATGCCGTCCGCATAGACCTCGGCCACTTCGGCATCGCTCTTTTCGTGTCGATATTCGTTCCATACGGTGACGCGTAGCGAGTCTGTCATGATGATTGCTCCTTTTTTGGCAAAGTCCGACCAAAATCTACTGAACCCACTGTCCGAATTCGGTGTTTGTGTCTATTGGCATTGAGGTTACCTCTCCATCCTTTGCTTACCTGGGTCGCTTTGAGGTTCTCGATCATCACATGCCGGCCCTACGGGCGAGATTATAGAGCCTCTGAACGGTCAGGTCAATTGTTCTCTCTACCGCCCTTTCCCCGATCGCTCACCGATTTGACACCCAATCTCAGCTTGGTTATGATTTCATCAGTCTGATGGGTGAAGATCAAGAGGCTTCATGAAGCGTACCGTATCCTTTGAACACAACCTTGCGCCAAGCAGCATGATGCGAGTTCGATTTGAGAAGGAACGTGGTCAAATCACGTCCTTTATGGTTCAGCTTGAGTGCCTATTCGGTGATGAACGGCATCCGGTCGTTCGTTACGATACAGCCCATGATTTCGCTCATCTTGATGTGATGCGACCAGATGGCACAGCGGAGAAGACCGCGTTGCCGATTTCTAGCTATAACGAGGCGCTAACCTTCGCATATGAAGACATCAAGGCCAACTGGCAAACCTATCGGGAGCGATACCAGAGGTGGATGGAATGAAAGACACTGAAATGTTTGAGACGAACATCGATTTACAAGCCGCATTCATGCAATATGTTATCGACCGGCCAGAAATCCTGGACCAGATGCCGGACAACTTTCGCCTGCTGATCCTGTCCGAGGATGATGCGGAGCTAAATTGGCGCAACCTTGAGCTGCTGAAAGAACAGGGCGATGCAGAGAAGCCACTAGTCATCGTCCGCATGCAGACTCGGAAACGCGTTGATCTGAGTACCTATCCTCCCCAAATCTACACGCCCATTGCTGCCTAACTCACGCGCCCAGCTCCACCACTCAACGTTCGACAGGCGAACAGGACCCCGAAAGAGACGACGGCCAGGCCAAGAGGGAGATTCGTGGGTGCCGGCGCCAGCGCACACCGCTAAACTCGATAAGCTACCGTGCATCCGGCGGTTCCACGTGAACGAGCATACGCCCAATGTGCGGTAATGCTGTCTTGAGGCGCTGCTCCAGTTCACTGGCCAGTTGATGTGCCTCCTCGACCGAGGTCCGCCGGTCACACAGGCAGTGCACGATCAGCAGAAGCTGGCCTTCCACCTCGCGCAGTGCGATATCGTGGCAGTCCCAGAGGCCGGCAATGTCGGCGGCCGTGTCCTCGATGATCTGCTCCACAGCCGGCAGTTCCCTGGTCCGCGGCTCACTTTCGGCTGCTCCGCTCGCAAGGGGCTCCAAGTGTGTGGTAACCGTCGAAATCTCGGGCACTTTGGCAGCAACCGTATCTTCGAGATCCGTGGCCAAATCGTGGGCCTCGGCCAAACTCAGCCCCTTCTCCAGCTCCAGGTGCAGACAGGCGTGCTTCCCACCATCCACGTCGAACACGTGGATCTCGTGGGGAGTCACGGGGAATTGGCCGGCTGCCCGCCGCACCGCCGCGACCACATCGGCATCGTCAGCCAGGGAAGACTGAGGCTCGATGTGGATCACAACGTCCCGTGCCCCCGGGATTTCATCCAGGAGCTTCGATTTGACGTCGTGGCCGACGGCGTGGGCGCGCTCGATGCCGAGCTGGGGGTCGACCTGAATGTGCATGTCGATCCAGACCTCGTCCGACGGTCCGCGGCTGCGGATGGCGTGCGCTCCCTGTACGGCGTCGGTGGACAACGCGATCTGCTCGACGCGCTTCGGGTCGACGGCCACTGCATCAGCCAGGGTTTGCGAACTCTCACGGATGATGTCGATGCCGATTTTGGCAATCACGAAGCTGATGACGATTGCCAGGAGTGGATCGGCGATGGGGTAGCCGGCCTGCACAGCAATCAATCCACCCATAATCGAAAGGGAAACCCAGAAATCGGCTTGTGTGTGAGCGGCGTCGGCCTGGAGTAGGTCGCTTTGCAGCTCGCGTCCTTTGCGACCCTCGTAGCGACTGACCAGCAGTTGCAAAATCATGCTGAATATCAGTACGGCGAAGCTCCAGATGGTGACGTCGGGCGGCACGACCTCGCCGGTGAGTTGATCGATTGCACTCCGGATCAGGCGCGCGAAGGTTGAGAACAGCATCACGGCGATGGCGGCCGCTGTTAGGGTCTCAAACTTGCGGTGACCGTAGGGGTGGGTCTCATCCGGCGGACGAGAGGCGAGATATACGCCGGCGAGCCCGATCACGTTCGAGGCTGAGTCGAACACAGAATCGATACCGCCGGCCAGGAGACTCAACGAGCCTGTCGCGTAGCCGACGACCAGCTTGGCGCCGGCTGCGGCGAGATTCAGCGTTAGCGTGACGATGAGTACGCGTCGTACAGCTTTGTAATGCATCGAAGAATTCTCGGATATGAAGTCTTTGATCTAGTGGTGTTCGGCATAAACAAGTCACCAGTTATCTGTCGAAATCACGGCCAGCGTCCCGAGTAGGCCGGAACGGAGTGGAGGCCGTATCGAGGGGTGCGGGTTCGGGATAGCACGGTACTTCGGTTCGAGCCGCACCCCTCGATACGCTCCGCTACTCGGGATGCT
>JAANWY010000280.1 GCA_018263655.1 Anaerolineales bacterium
CTATCCTGAACCCGCACCCTTCGATACGGCCTCCACTGCGTTCCGGCCTACTCAGGCGGCGTCCTGAGCTTGTCGAAGGGATGCTGTCTTGATCTAACTGGTGAAGGATTTCTGCCGAGCACTACTAGGGGGCGGCAATGAGTAAACGCACTGCGATGCTCAATATCCAGCAAGCGGAGGAAAAGCATGAGCGACGAAATTGACATCAAATCAATGCCTATTGATGAACTGTTGGAGCTGATGGGCGAGGATCTCTACGATGGCTACGCCGAGGAAGTCGTCGAAGAGGTGGAGGAATTGCTGTCCCGGGACATGACGCCGTACGACGTGCTGACCGAGGGTTTGGTAGCCGGCATGGACATCGTCGGCGTAGACTTCCGCGACGGCATCCTGTTCGTGCCCGAGGTGCTGATGGCGGCCAAGGCGATGAAGGCCGGCATGGGGATTCTGCGCCCCCTGCTGGCCGAGACGGGCGCTCCTAAGATGGGGACCATGGTGATCGGCACCGTCAAGGGCGACATCCACGACATCGGCAAGAATCTGGTGGCCATGATGATGGAAGGGGCCGGCTTCGAGGTGGTCAACATCGGCATCAACAACTCGGTGGACGATTTCATGGCCGCCATCGAGGAACATGCTCCCGAGATCATCGGCATGAGCGCGCTGCTTACGACGACCATGCCCTATATGCGCGTCGTCATCGAGTCGCTGAAGGACGAGGGCATCCGCGACGACCTGGTTGTGCTCGTGGGCGGGGCGCCGCTGAATGAGGCCTTCGCAGACGACATCGGCGCCGACGCATACTGCCGTGACGCGGCCGTAGCCGTCGAGACAGCTAAGAAGTTCATGGCCGAACGCAAGCAGCCGGTGGTTGGGTGGTTGGTGGTTGGGTGGTTGGGTGGTTGGGTGGTTGGATAGTTGGATAGTTGGATGGAGGTGTCATGAACGCTCTTGAATCTTTGTTAGCGTCGAATGAATATCTGCTCGCCGACGGCGCCATGGGCACTATGTTGATGGCCGCCGGCTTGGAGCACGGTGATCCGCCAGAGGAATGGAACGTCCTACATCCCGATCGCGTGCAAGCGGTGCATCGAGGTTATATCGAGGCCGGCTCGCAGATCGTCCTGAGCAATTCTTTCGGCGGCAGCCGCTTCCGGCTGGAACTTCACGGCCTGCAAGATCGCGCTACCGAGCTGAATCGCGCCGCCGCCGAGGTGGCGCGCGCCGCCGCTGACGCTGCACTGCGCGACGTGGTTGTGGCCGGCTCCATGGGACCCAGCGGCTCGCTCATCGAACCTCTGGGCACGCTGACGCCTGAAGAAGCCCGAGACGGCTTCGCCGAGCAGGCTGCGGCGCTGGCCGAGGGCAGTGTTGATGTCTTGTGGATCGAGACCATGAGTGACCTGAAAGAGGTCCAGGCCGCTATCGAGGGCGTACGCTCTGTCACCGATCTACCGGTGGTGACGACGATGACCTTCGACACGCGTGGCCACACCATGATGGGCGTCAGTCCGGCCAAGGCGCTGGCGGCGCTGCGCGAGTTCGGTCCATTGGCCCTGGGCGGTAACTGTGGCAACGGGCCGGAGGAAATCGAAGGCGTCATCGAGGCCATGCACGAAGCCGATCCAAACGTGGTGCTGGTGGCGAAGTCAAACGCCGGCATCCCCGAGCTAGTCGACGGTGAAGTCACCTACCGCGCCAAGCCCAAGACCATGGCTGAGCACGCCGTCCGTGCACGCAAACTCGGCGCGCGCATTTTCGGCGCCTGCTGCGGCAGCACTCCCGCCCACATACGCGCGATGGCTGAGGCGTTGGCCGGCTCAGCCATCGAATGAATACGGAACCAGTGGCGGAAGAGCCGCCTCCTGGCAAGTGGGTCTATCGAGGCCCTGACTTGTTTGTCGTGCGCGACGTCGATGGAAGTTATCTACGGCAGAAATGAGTCACCTGGAAGGAAGTTCCGAGGCGGTCAGGCAGGCAAAGTGAAGGATCGAACAGACGTTCTCATCATCGGGGCCGGCGTCATCGGCCTGTGCTCGGCGTATTATCTGGCCGGGCAGGGCCGGCAGGGCCGGCAGGTCACCGTCGTCGAGAAGGGCGACATCTGTGACGGTGCATCCTGTGGGAACGCCGGCTTCATCGTCCCCAGCCACAGCATCCCACTGGCGGCGCCCGGCGTGTTGGTACAGGGCCTCAAGTGGATGCTGGACCCCGAAAGCCCCTTCTATATTAAGCCCCGCCTCGATCTAGATCTGATCTCCTGGCTTTGGCAGTTCCGTGCGGCGTGCAACGCGCGTGCCGTCCGCGAGGCGCTCCCTGTGCTGCGCGACATGCACCGCCAGAGCCGCGACCTCTTCGAGGAACTCGTGACCGATGAAGGTCTGGACTTCGGTTACGAGCAAAGTGGCACGCTAACGCTGTTCACGAGCCGTGAAGGTCTCGAGGAAGGGCTCGAAGAAGTGCACCTCCTGCAAGAATACGGCCTGGACGCTGAAGTGCTGGATCGCACTCAAGTCTACGAGTTGGAGCCCAGTGTACGCCCCAGAGTTGTCGGGGGCATCCATCACCAGGAGGACGCTCACCTCGACCCCGCTATCTTCCTGCAGCGGCTTGCGCGAGTGGTTCGGGAGATGGGGGTTGACGTTCGAACGTCAACGGAAGTGTTGGTGGTTGAGGCGGCCGGCGCGCGAGTTTCGACGGTTAGGACGACGCGAGGCGACATTCAACCGCAGCAGGTGATCTTGGCCGCCGGCGCGTGGTCGCCACGCCTGGTCAGCGATCTCGATCTCAAGCTGCCGATTCAGGCTGCCAAAGGCTACAGCATCACCGTCGAGCGTCCGAACGATGGGCCAGCGATCCCCCTCTACCTCAGCGAGGCCAAGGTGGCGGTGACCCCGATGGGCGACACGTTGCGATTTGCCGGCACCCTCGAATTGTCTGGCCTAGATCTGTCCATCGACCACCAGCGGGTGAACGCCATCCGCCGGGCGGCGCGCGACTACATCGCCGGCACTGAAGATCTTGAACTCGTCGAAATCTGGCGTGGTCTGCGGCCTTGCACCCCCGACGGGCTGCCGATTATTGGACGGGCTGACTCATATCAGAACCTGATCGTAGCCGGCGGACATGCCATGCTCGGCCTCTCCCTGGGTCCCATTACGGGCAAGCTAGTCTCCCAACTCGTGTGTGATGAGCCACCCGACATCGACCTGATGCCGCTGCGAGTTGTACGTTTCGGCTGACGCTGTGTGCTGGCCGTCTGCGAAGCTCTTTTATGCTCGTCAAAGCTCTTTTGACCTGCTCGTCAAAGCTCTTTTGACCTGCTCGTCGAAGCTCTTTTGACCTGCTCGTCGAAGCTCTCCTGACCTGCTCGTCGAAGGTCTCCTGACCGAGGCGAATCGGGCCCTTCGTCAGGCTCAGGACGCCGCTCGGTCAGGAGACCTTCGCCCAACACGCCAGGCAATTTAACATTGTCAAGGTAGTCACAAAATTGTAACGTTTTTCCGAGGCTCTGACGCCCGAATGTCAGGCGTTTGTCTATCGCTAAGGGCCTGTCAAAATATCAGTTTCCGTTTCGCCTTAGGGAATTCACCTGACAACGGGAAGTTGTTTCTTGTCAAGACCTAAGGCTAACTGAGGGCCTATTGATCTGTCAAGTTTTGGAAGTTTTCGCCTTTTGGGCTATCATATGTTCACCTCCTGTCACCAGGCTTAAACTGGAGGCGCTCGTAGGCCGAACATCGGGGCGGTGGAGTGGACGAGGAGGAACCAGATGCGACGAACAATCTGGACAGCTATTGTGTTTATGGGGGTTCTGGTGTTGATGGGCCTCCTCCTGGCATTGTTGAGTCGCCCTGCGCATCATACGCTGGCAGCCGACAACGGTCCGGCGTCGGTCTTCATGACGGCTCGCTCCATCGCGACGGGCACACCGTCGGTGCCCCTCACCCCGACCTTTGCCGCGACGCCAACAGCCACCGTCACGTTGACCCCGACGCCCATCGCCAGCCGGACGGTACACGCATACCTCCCCTACATCAGCAAGCACGGCCCTCCCACACCCACGCCAACCGCTACCCCCACTCCGACGCCTGTGCCGATCGAGTTCGCCGGCACCACGGATCAGGGTAAGAATGTCACACTCGTGATTAAGGGTGATTTCTCGGCTGTAACGGAAGTGAGGATCCCGGTCACTGTCACGTGTGAAGGCGGCGCAATCTCGTATTCGGGTTACATTTCGGTGCCAGAGGGGGTCCCCATAGAAGATGGGCGTTTCTCGGTTCGACTATGGGCCGGCCGCACGGACGCTGGTGAGCTGGCCTACAATGAGTACGCCGGCGAGTTCGATCCGGACTTCTCTGCGGTGGAGGGCACTTGGCGCAAGTGGCGAACAGAGAACAACCGTCCGATTTGTGACACCGCCGGCACATGGGGTGCCACTCGGGCCTCAGAGTGAGGGGCCGCTGCCGCCTTCCGCTGGAAGTGCCTGAACCATCATGACGGCACTCGCGTGGCGACGGGCCGCGATCTCGGCGAGCGCCGCCGCGAGAGGCGTTGCCAAACCTATCAGTAAATAGGACACGATGCCGGCCCCCGTCCACATCCTCAACAGCTCCCACCACCCCCGCAACTCGTAGGCCGAACTTGCCCAGCGCCACGCTCGCACCCGGAAGCCGCCGTGGTGGAGTAGGGCCTCCAGCGTGGCTGGCTCGAAGTGGTAGAGGTGCCGTGGTACGTCCAGGTGGAACCACTGCCGGCCGGCCACCTTGGCCTGCCAACTGGCGACATTCGGCGCCGCGACGACCAGCCGGCCCGATGGACTGAGCAGCCCGCGCACTTCAGTCAGCGTGGCCAGGGGATTGTGCAGATGCTCCAATGCGTGCCAGAGAATCACCAGATCGAATGAGGCCGGCGAGAAACCACAGCCGTGCACCTCCCCCACCCGGACGTCCAGCCCCAAGCTTCGCGCAGGCGCTGCACTGTTCGCACTGCGTTCCGTGCCGACGACGTCCCAGCCAGCCTCGCGCAGCGCCTTCAGCATCCAGCCCCCGCCGCAACCGATGTCCAGTGCCCGGCCCGGCGACAGGCCAGCCGCACACCACCGCGCTCGATGCCGGCGCAGCCAGCGCTTGAGCAGCGGGATTGGCTGGACGGGCGCCGGCGTTGCGGGGTAGTAGAATGTCAGTTCGGCCGGCGATGGGTGAGGGTGAGTATACCGGAGCCCACAGCACTGGCAGCGGACGACGTCGAAGGATTCGCCCGTGACGCAGTCTGTGGCCGCCAACCAATGGTTGGCCGTCAGCCAATGGTTGGCCGTCAGCCAATGGTTGGCCGACCTACTGCCGCACAGACTGCAAATCGTTGCTCCCACGGACGGCCTGATGACAAATGCGAGGGCGGATCATCGAAGACCGTTCTGCAACAGAACTCGTGAACCCTGCCCGACTCACGACTCGAACAGAACGATCCGGGGGAATGGATGATCCGCCCTCGGAGAAGTTAACAACCTGTGTCGTAATTATACTCCAAAGCCGTCGCCTATTCCTGACAAAACCCTCCCAAAATCCTGTCAGAAGTCTGAAGTGTCTGACCTTCCTGACACTGTTCGCGGGCATCACGCCAGATACAAGCGCCGGCCGACGCCGATGAGCCAATCCCAGATTGGGTTCACGCAATCACTTGATCGGGATACAACAGCGGCTGTGAGAGAGCCTAACAGGGCACCGGTGACGATGTCTAACGGATAGTGAATGCCACAGTACACCCGACTCAACACGAAGATCGTCGCCAGTCCGTACATCACGGCGCCGATACGGTGGTGCTTCACGTAGACGGCTGTCGCGAAGGCAAAGGCGAACGTCGCCGGGTTGCTCGGCCATGAGGAATCCGACGGTTTGTAGAAGCACAGTGTGACATCCAGCCTCATGAAGGGGCGGGGGCGAAAGTAAAGCAAGTTGATGCCTTTGAGGACGATGTTGGCGATGAAAACGGAAAGCGCTGTCTCAAAAAACGTTCGCTGATGGCGCCGGCGTCGCGCTGGCGCACCGGGCGCGAACCAGAGAACGAGCAGTAGCAGAGCCAGCGTCGTCGTCACAAAGTAATCGTTGACGAACAGCCGGGCAACGCTGTCGAACAACGCGTTGTGCCCAGCTAGATCATTGATCAGACGGAATAGTCCGATGTCGAGCGACATGCCTACAAGGTTGCGGCGAGCTCAGCCACCCATTCAGCGACGCGCTCGATGGCTTCGGCGTGGGTGTCGACAACTGCGACCTGGGCCCCAGCGGTCACGGCTTCGTCTGGCAGCGTCGGACCACTGCGTTGGGCGACGAGTAGCACTTGCCGGTCTCTCAGGTGAGGTCGATGCTCTATCGGAGTCAGCCCCTCGGCTAGCCGGCGCCGCAGGTTGCCCCAGCGCAGCGCTTCCCACAACGTCGAGTGACGTAAGAGATCGAGACTGGTCGCAGCCGGGTTTGGAACTGGATCGATCACGGCGACACCGGCGACGCTTGCATCAGTCGACGCTGCGCGCAGCGCCAGATCGCCGCCCACGCCGGCGCCGATCAAGACCACGCCATCGTGCGAGACACCCGGCTGATCCTGGAGGTAAGCGCAGGCCGCCGGCAGGCGGGCTAAGACTTCTGGATATTCGACCGGACCATCTCTGGCAAGATCAACACTCAAGGCCACGCAGCCTCCCCGTACCAATCGATCCCTCAGTTGCGAGATGGGGAAACCGCCGTCAGGTAGGTCGGACACCACCACGGTCGCCGGGTGTTGGTTGGAGTTTGCGGGCCGTTGGATTGTGCCTTCTCCTGGATCGAAGTGGGCGCGCTCGCCGCTTTGTCGTTCCAGCGCCGGCGACGGGTGCAGTAGGCTGACCAACGTCAGGGTCGCCGCCAGGGCCAGCAGGGTGGAGGCAGCGAAGACAGTGAAGAGCTCGGTGCCGGCGAGACCGGGCACGAAGATCAAGTGTTGGACTCGACTGAAGAACCAGAGGTAGGCGCTGCCGAGGAGGCCACCGCCCAGGGCGTAGCCCCACTCCCAGCGTTGCCGGCCTGGGAGCGAGAAACCCACCCACCGGTAGTGAGCGGCAATCAGTTGAAGGACGCCGAGAACGGCCAAAAATGCAAAAAGCAGATACCGTTCGAGCATCCCTGGGGGAAAGAAATGGAGCATAGGCTAGCGAATTGTTGGGTATTGTGCCGGCTGTCGGATGAGTGCGGGGCAACTATAGCATAAAGCTCTATCCGTGACAAGCAATTGAGCAGTTCGTCAGCAGCTCTAGATTTGGCTTTGGTGGCGTAGCCGTTCAGGTAGTGGGGACCCTTGCGAAGGTTTGCCAATCGCATTCGGACTGAAAGGCCCCCCGCCGGTCGAAAATCGGCCTCTTGCCAAGGTTACTCTCAACCTTCGCAAGGGGCATATTTAGAATTCCTGGTAGTTCGTTACAGGGGAATCGCATAAGGGGCGTTACCTGCCCCGGTCGATGAAGAAACCACGGCGCTCGGGAGCCGGCTGCTGGAACCCAACTGGAACCAGCCTAGGACCCAGTTAGGACTTTCCCGCGTTAGAATATCTCTGGTTCCGTTCTGTGCTTGCCTTTTTCGTGGTGTTGTGGTACGATGGTGTTAAGTGCATCTGCCTGGCTTGATCGTTGCTCAGGCAGTATCTTCTCAATATATGGAGGGACATGTACGACGATTTGGTAAATCGTCGGGTCGAAATACCATTTCGACCTACATAACCCCGAAACATTGAGATGATACCTCAGGCAGACAGTTCTTTTGCTTTTTCTTCGCTGAGGAAGACGATTGGCCAAGAGCGTTCCTCCTGCCTGCACTTGAACGTCGCCTTCTCCAAGCCCTGTATAACCCTTAACTGACAACGCGTTTGCTCTTCACTGAAGAGTCGCTGATTCACTTACAAGGAGCCTGGGCCATTACCTAGGCATCATCGGAACCACTCGGTGCCATGCTGAGTCGGTTGTCCCTGGCGGGAGCCGGCATGCGCGCAGCATGGTGACGGTTCATGGTTGTCAAGACATGAACTATGAGAGGAGAATAACCATGTCACGCAAATTGGTCGCCGCCGTGCTTTTCGTCGCTTTTTTTGCTCTCTCGCTACTGACCTCGGTCGTAGCTCAACCTCCCAGTTTGGGCCCCTTTACGGACAGTTGGAAACCGCCGGCAGACCCCGACGTCGTCCATGTCCGCCTGGAGACGCCTGAACTGCTGGCCGGCATGCCCACCATTCGGGTCCCCCTCCTCTCCCAGGGCTGGACGAACATCATGACCGAGGACTTCGAAGGCACATGGCCCAGTGCCGGCTGGCGGGTGTTTGACAATGATGGGGATACAAACGGCGAATACTATTGGGACCCAACACTGTGCTTCGATATCAATACACTTGATGATCACGATGCTGTCCCCCATGCTGCAGGTGCCGACGCAGTGTACACATGCTGGCAGCCGTATCCTGACAATCTGAAAGCGTGGATGGTCTACGGCCCCTTTGATCTGAGCACGGCCACCGATGCTGAGCTGCTTTTTGATCTTTGGCTTGATTCTGAATCTGACCACGACTATATCCAATGGCTGGCCTCGACCAACGGAACCAATTATCACGGTCGTCAGCGAAGTGGTTCCCATGACTGGGAAACGCTAACCTTTGACCTAAAGGATGTTCCCACATTGGGTAACATCACCGGGCAGTCCCAGGTCTGGATAGCGTTAGTTTTTCAGAGTGACGGCAATTTCGACACGGATCACTCTGGGCCGTGGTTGGACAACATCGTCCTTCGAGCGCAGAGGGAAGAAGAGAATTGCCCGGGGGCTGCGAGCCAAGTCTACATCACGCGCGAGGACAACGAGAACAACTCTCACACCGGGTCGCCGGACGGCGATATGTATCCGGCCAACGATGAGTGCATCGGCAATAGCCGGGACAAACCGCGCTGCGAGGACTGGTTGCAGAACCCACTAGCACCTATCGAATTCAATATCGTCGTATCCACCTTACCCAGCTTCTCCACGGCGCAGCTCAGCCTCTCAGCCTGGGACGTGGATGAAGAAGGGAACCCGGAGGAGCCTGACCAACCTGTTGAACGCGATGCAGTATACTTCAACGGTCACTTCGTTGGTACTCTGACTGGTGCCAACCAAGTCTGGAGCACCTCAGTCTTTGACGTAGATCCTGCTTGGGTCCAGCAGGGCAACAACTTGGTCGAAGTACGCATCGACGAACACGATGGCTGCTGGTGTGTAAGAGTCGACTGGGGGCAGCTCATCCTCGGCGGTGGTAGTGGGGCAGCCTCTATCCGCAGCGCGCAGATCGACCGGCCAGGAGGCTGCTATCAGCCTGGCGAGACGGTCGGCGTGTTCCACGAGGTAGACACCACGCTCTCGGAACAGGAGATTCGTGTCGAAACCGTCATCCTGGACCCAAGCAACGTTACCGTGGCCAGTAACATCCAGACCTACACGATCCGCGGGGGCGACGACGATGGCCGGCTCGTCCAATTGACGTTACCAACCGGCATCCCCGACGGCACCTACACCGTGCAAGTCATCGTCTACGACACGTGCAGTGACACACAGCAGGGCATCTGGACGACCACGCTCTCGGTGCGGCAGAGTTGTCCAACCTACACGCCGGTGATCACCGGCTCTCCATCGCCGACGCGGACTCGGACACCCACAGCTACGCGAACGCCGACGGTGACCAGAACCCGGACCCCGACTCGCACGCCCACCCACACACCAACGCCCACACCCACGCGGACGCCGGTGACGCCGACTTGTCTGGAGCCCAACTACGTCCGCAACCCCGGCTTCGAGGCCGGCAGCCGCAGTTGGGGCCAGATCAGTTCGACGGGGCGCAGTATCGTGAGCACCGACCAGGTTCTATTCGAACAGTATTCCGCCAAGTTTCACGGCCCGATTGGGAGTCAAGTGCATGAAGTTCTGTGGCAGTCCATCACGGTGCCGCCTGATCCGACGGACATTTCTTTCTGGGTCGAGTTGACAGCGGGATCGACGGTGGGTTCAGGCCCGAAGAGCGGGACCGATCGCTTCCGGGCTTCCCTGTACGACCCGGTCACAGGGGTCGAACTGGTGCGGATGTGGGAATTCAATCCGCTTGTCGAACATCCGGATTCTACGTACAATCTGACACCCGGCGAGGTCGCGGCTGTTGCCGGCCGCGCCGTCGGTTTCGCGATGTATGATTGGAAGACAACGGTCGACTGGGAGGCCACAGTATTGCTGGATGGCGTCCTTCTTAACATCTGCTCACCGTCGCCGCCGTGCCGCGTCGATCGGGACAAGACAGCCAGCCCCAGTGTGGTGAAGCCTAACGGCGAAGTGACCGTCATGCTCAGCCTGACGGGACTGGACGGCGCCTGTTTGCCGCACCGCACCAGCGCCGACGTAATGTTGATCATCGACCGCTCAGGCTCCATGGACGGGCAGCCGCTGGCCGATGCCAAGACGGCGGCCAAGCTCTTCCTGGATCGGATGGACCTCAGCCAGGACCAGGCCGGCCTCGTCTCCTTCTCCGACACCGGCATCTTGGATCAACCGCTGACGTCGTCGGCCGGCGCTGTCCGAGTCGCCATCGATGCGCTGTCGGCCGGTGGCAACACCAACATCGCNGACGCCGTCAGCAAGGCCCAGGCCGAGCTGGCCGGCCCGCGCACCAAGCCTGACAATGCACCGGTTATCATCCTGCTGTCCGACGGCGTGCCCAACGTCGGGGCCGACCCGACTGGCGAAGCGCGCTCGGCCGCCGCCGCGGCTAAGGGTGCCGGCACGCGCGTCTTCACGATCGGTCTGGGTGACCAGATCGACTCTTCGCTTCTGCGCGATCTGGCGTCGTCACCCAGCGACTACTTCTTCGCCCCGACCAGTGCCGATTTGGAATCCGTCTATCAGCAGATTGCGGGCGCCATTTCCGGGGCGCCGGCGACCAACATCACCATCGTGGACGTGCTGTCACCCTACGTGACGCTGGTGCCAAACTCCTTCACCGGATCTCCGGTTCCCGCTGTCAGTAATAACGGCAAGACGCTGACCTGGAAGATCCCGGTGCTGGGGTTGGAGACCCAGCGCTGGACCTATCGCGTTCGCATGACGGAAAATCCCGGCATCTGGCCCACCAACGATTCGGCCACGGCGACTTACACCAATTCCAACGGCGACCCGGCCAGCCTCACCTTCCCGATCCCCGAGGTGACGGTCGTCGATGAGGAAGAGCCCGATCCCGAGTTGATCTGTCGCGATCACACGCTGGACGACGGTTCAGTCCCGTCAAATCTGATCCGTTCGGTGCTGTGGGAGAGCCCCGACATCTGGCTGCGCCATGCGCCCGACAGGGTTCCCATCCACCAGCATCCTCGGTTTGGCGAACCAAATTACGTCTACGTGCGCGTGCACAATACGGGCAATGCCACGGTGAACAACATCAAGGTGCACGTGTACGCGTCACCCGGGGCGACGGCCATCCGCTGGCCTGACGGCTGGGGCAGTGAGATTGGGTCGGCAACGATCGCGAGTCTGCCAGCCGGCGCCAGCACCGTGGTGGAGATTCCGTGGACTTCTAACATCGACGGCCACGTCTGCTTCCTGGCCCAGATCGACGCACACCAGGACCCCTTGCGCCATCCCGGCTGGGTGCCCTTCGACAACAACGTTTGCCAGAAGAACGTGCAAGTCATCGACGAGCCCGAGAAGTGGACGGACAACAAGGTTGCGGTGAGTAACCCCAACAGCCAATCGAACCCGACGGATATCACCATCGCGGGCGAAGACTTGCCGGCCGACGGGTCCGTCGTCGTCAGCGTCGATGATCCGGAAGTGTTCGATCGTTGGGGCGACAACGGCGGCACGGTCGAAGGCGGCGAGGTCAATGCCGCTGAGAACGCGATTGAGGTGCCCGTGGGGCCGGATGGCGAGGTTGAGGCGACGATCAGCCGGCTGCCGCTCCAGCCAGATGAAGAGACCTCCGTCTCGGTGAGTGTGGTACTTCCGGATGGCAGTTTGCAGGCGTTATCCCTGTTCCCGTGGCAAGCTAACGGGGAGCAAGAGCCCAAGGTGCACATCGCGCAGTGGGTGGGCGGTGAAGTGGTCGGTGGCAACACCTTCCGCCCGCCGGAGCCGCTACGGATTTTCCTGCCGCTGATTGCCCGGTAGAAAAACCGCAGATTTCGGGAAAACGCGGGCTGGTCCGAGAACCAGCC
This sequence comes from Anaerolineales bacterium, assembly GCA_018263655.1. Classification (GTDB taxonomy): domain Bacteria; phylum Chloroflexota; class Anaerolineae; order Epilineales; family JAANWY01; genus JAANWY01. Next base: position 12,239 of record JAANWY010000280.1, read on the forward strand.
CGCGTTTCTCGTTAGTCTCCGATCTTCTCCACGACGAGAAAATGCGACAACCCGAACACCCGCAGCGGCGTCAACTCCAGGGCGTAGGTGAGGGCACGGAACAGCCGGCCCAACGCCGGCCGGCGCGACACGATCTTGTCGTAGCCCGGATAAATCTGCGTGTGCACGATGACGCGGTAATCGAGGCCGGCAAACAACTGGTGCAGGCCGGCGCTCGTGTACGCGCGCACATGGGGCGCCAGCCGATCTCGCAACATGCCCGGCAGATAGTTGATCAACGGAACGTTGCCGAAGTGGTATTCGCCTCTCCAGTAGAAACCGTGAGTCTCGAAGGGATACAGCCGATTCGGCACAAAAATGACGACACGGCCGCCCGGCGTCAGCACACGCCACGCATCCAGCACCGCCTGGCGGTCGTCCTCCACGTGCTCCAAAACCTCGTGCAACAGAACGACGTCGAAGCTCCCATCGGGGAAGGGCAGCGCCTCGGCGACGGAGACGCTCAAGTTGGGCAGCGTCTGCGCGCCCTCGGCCACGCGGTCGAAGTCGACGTCGATGCCGGCCACGCAGGACGCGCGGTTGCGGATGCGTCGCACGTAGGTGCCAATGCCGCATCCGTCCACCAAGACCCGCCGGCCGGCCAGTGGCGCGTACGTCTGAATCAGCTCGAACCGTCGCGCCTGGCCGAAACGCCAGACGAGGCTGGGTACGCCGAGGGTGGCAGCTTTGTCATGTTGCATCATCAAGACCTCAAAAAAGAACGATATCTCGGCGTGATTATAGCCGCCGAATCGCTGGCGTCAAGCAGAGATCGTGCGACGTTGTCTTGAAGTGTGCGTGTAACCGTTCAGGAGGTATCACGACTAGCATCCCGAGTAGCGCGAAACGACGTTGAGCGCGTATCGAGGGGTGCGGGTTTGCGACGGTTCTTCGCACAAGCCGCACCCTTCGATACGACCTCGGCTTCGCCTCGGTCTACTCAGGCGGCGTCCTGAGCCTGTCGAAGGGCCTGTCGAAGGGATGCTCCATGGGTTACCCTCTGAACGCTTACGTGTGCGTTTCACAAGTGACACAACTTGACATCCAAGTCATGGGGAAACACCAGCGTTGGATACTTGATTGCTAGCGTGCTGTGTAGTAAAATTGGCTTTGGCTGTAAGCCAACT
>JAANWY010000281.1 GCA_018263655.1 Anaerolineales bacterium
GCGCGAGTGCTCGAGGAGACGGCAAGGGCGGCCGGCTGGACGGACGAAGATGGGTCTTGGCAATCCGAAATCCGAAATCCGAAATCCGAAATCCGAAACGACGTCCTGAGCTTGTCGAAGGGTCCGAAATCGCATGGTATCGGTATCGCCTGCGGCTACAAGAACGTCGGCTACAGCTTTGGCTGGGAAGAGAAAGCCACTGTCGCCTTGGAACTGCACGGCAAGGGAGAGATGGAGGAGGTCGTCGTGCGGGCCGGCGCATCGGATGTGGGCCAGGGGGTGCACACCGTCTTGGCCCAGTTCGTCGCCGACCAGCTTGAAGTGCCGTTAGACCGGCTGCGGCTCGTGACGGATGATTCAGCCGTGGCGCCTGAGACGGGGAGTTGTTCCGCCTCTCGCCTGACGTTCATGCTCGGGAATGCGGCTGTTGGCGCTGCACGGCGGGCGAAGGAGCGCTGGCTTGAAACCGATGACGATCCAGTGGAGGTGACTTACACCTACCGCGCTCGCGAGACGACGCCCCTTGATGAAGGTACGGGGGCGGGGGACCCGTGCATCACCTACGGCTACGCGGCTCAGGCTGTCGAGGTCGAGGTTGATGTCGAGACGGGGCAGTTGCACGTGGTGCGCGTGATCTCGGGCCACGACATTGGGCGGGCCATCAACCCGCAGCAGGTTCAGGGCCAGATCGAAGGCGGCGTGGCGCAGGGCCAAGGGTACGCCACGATTGAAGACTTCATTATCAATGATGGTGACATCGTGACGCCAAACCTGACGACCTATCTGATCCCGACGGTTCTCGATGTGCCAGACGAGACGCTGTCGTTGATTCTTGAGGACCCGGACCCCCAGGGGCCGTTGGGGGCGCGCGGCATCGGAGAAATGGCGATGCTGCCCATAAGCGGAGCTATTGCTGCGGCAGTTTACGATGCTACGGGTGTCTGGTTCGATCAGCTCCCACTGACACCAGAGCGAATTGTCCAGGGGCTGGCTTTTGTGCAGGGGGGCAGGGGAGCGGAGGAGCGGAAGGCCTATCGGTGAAATTGGAGATGATTTCTCTTGACGGTTGTCGACAAGCAAGTATTGGGTTGATCGCAGTCTTTGGGCTGGGACTGCTGGTGGTCGTGGCCGGCTGCCAGAGTGTTCCAACTCCCCAGGCAAGCGCGACGCCGGCCCCGACGCAGACACCTTACGTTATCGTCCTCACGCCAACACCGTTGCCGGCCGGCACGCTGCGGGCGGTTGACGTGGAAGAGCAGTTAGTGACCAGTGTCTACGAACAGTGGGCCGACTCCGTGGTCAACGTGACCAGCCGGACCATCACCTACGACTTCTTCTTCCGCCCGGTGCCGCAGGAGGGTTCTGGATCGGGCTTCGTGTGGGATACACAGGGGCACATCGTGACCAACAATCACGTGGTCGAGGGTGCGGAGGAAGTCCAGGTGACGCTGGCAGATGAGACGACGGCGCCGGCCGACGTCGTCGGGGTCGATCCGCAGAACGACCTGGCCGTGCTCCGCATCGACGTGCCAGCGGAAGAACTGGCGCCGATTCCGCTGGGCCAGACCACAGATTTGCGCGTCGGGCAGCGTGTGCTGGCCATCGGCAACCCCTTCGGTCGCTTCGAGCGGACGCTGACCACCGGCGTGATCAGTGCGCTGGGTCGAATCATCGAAAACGACGACTTCCTGGGTGAGGTCATCCAGACCGATGCGGCCATCAACCCCGGCAACTCCGGAGGCCCGCTCCTCGACTCGCAGGGCCGGCTGATCGGGGTCAACACGGCCATCTTCAGCCCGAGCGGCACGTCAGCCGGCATCGGTTTTGCCATCCCTGTCTCTACCGTATGGCGGGTCGCGCCGGTACTGATCGAACAGGGGCGCTATCCGCACCCCTGGCTAGGCGTGCAGCGCTTCGACATCACGCCTGATCTGGCGGAACGCTTCCGGCGCGGTGGGTTGGATCTGGGTGTCGAGCGTGGCGTGCTTGTCGTGGACGTGTATCGAGGCGCGCCGGCAGCGCAGGCCGGCATCCAGGGCGGGACCCAACGCGTCCGCATCGGGAATCTCGTCCTGCTCATCGGCGGCGACATCATCGTCGACATCGACGGTACGCCCGTTCGAGAGGAGCGGGACCTGAACATCTACCTGGAGGAGAACACGCGGGTGGGTCAGACGGTTGAGCTGGCCATCGTCCGCGATGGGGAAGAAATGGCGGTTGATGTTACCTTGGCCAAGCGGCTGAGATAGTACCGGCCTTGAAGAAACGCATCGAGGAAAAAGTGACACTTACGCTCGCGACGGATTGTCAAATCCGTCGCCTTGCAGCCTGGATCTGGCGATCCAGGCAGAGCGTAGTGCGGCTTTTTCCCTAATGCGAACAAACAGTCCAGTTAGGAATCTGCAGAGTAACTACTCAGGCACGAAGTGCCTGAGTAGTTACCTTGACAATGTTAAATTCGGTTCAGAAACAGCCTTTTGCTCGCCGAAGGTCTCCTGACCGAGGCGAACGGGGCTCGGTCAGGAGACCTTCGCCCAG
>JAANWY010000282.1 GCA_018263655.1 Anaerolineales bacterium
TTTCAGCGTCCAGGACGCTCGAACTTGCGACGTCCTGAGCCTGTCGAAGGGTTCGAGGCCTGTCTGCGTGCCTGCCTGTCCTTCGGCGCGGGCAGGCAGGTCGCACCTATCTGCGTGCCCCGCACAGGCAGGCGCACAGGCAGACGCAGACAGGAGACCTTCGCCCAGCACTGTAACAAGTCGTTACTGCGCCCGGAGATCGTGTTCGTTTGCCACCACCACCTAACTCATGGTAAGATAAAGCTATGCGGAGCGTTGAAACGCTCCCGAAACCTGCTAAAAGCAGGTTGAAATACAGCTTCTTAATGCGTGTTCAACGCATTTTCCATATCAGCCGATGATTTCAATCATCGTGCTGGTGGCGGGCTGAGGCCCTCCCCCAACCGTTACATGCGCCCGGTTGAGCCTGGCCGCGGCAGCGCCTTGGCAAGAGGCCGATTTTCGACTGGCGAGGGGCCTTCCCTGAATGCGATTGGCAAACCTTCGCAAGAGTCTCCCTGGGTTAGAGTTCATGATTCAACGCTATCTGTGTCCTATTCTTTTCATCCTGTTGGCAGCCTGTGGCCAGGCACCTCACAAGCCGGCCTATCCCCTCACGGAGAGTAAGATAACCATGTCTGACCAAAACCCGTATCGCTGTGATACGTCAAACATCGCCCATCGCGGAGCACGCAGCCTCGCTCCGGAGAACACACTGGCCGCCGCCCGCAAAGGATTGGACGCCGGCGCCGACATGTGGGAGTTGGACGTACAGCTCACCGCTGCTGGCGCACTCATCTTGGTGCACGACGACACGCTGGACCGCACCTCGAATGTCGAGGAGGTCTTTCCGGATCGCCGGCCCTGGCGTGTGTCGGATTTCACGCTGGCGGAGATCCGGCAGCTCGACTTCGGATCCTGGTTCAACGAGACGGACCCGTTCGGCGAGATTGCGGCCGGCAACGTCAGCACGGATGAACAAGAATCGTACGTCGACGAGCCGGCGCCCACCCTCCGCCAGGCGCTGGAATGGACCCGCGACAACGACTGGCGCGTGAACGTGGAGCTCAAGGCGCTGGGCGATGTGGCCGGCGCCGCTACCTTCGTCGAGGATGTCGTGTTCTTGATCGAAGAACTCGATATGGTTGATCGCGTGTTGATTTCGTCGTTCGACCACGATTATGTGAAGCGCGCCAAGACAGCGAATTCGGACGTGCGAGTTGGGGCGCTGGCCAACTGGCACATCGACGACGTCGCCGGCTACATCCGCGAGCTGGGCGCCGACGCTTACAATCCCAGCGTCAAGATCGTCGCCGCCCCCAGCATCCCGGCGCTGCGCGATCAGGGCATCGATGTTTTTGTTTACACGGTGAACGATGTGGAGAAGATGGCGGAATTGGCCGAGGCCGGCGCCAGCGGGCTGTTCACCGACTACCCGCAGCGACTGGCGCGGGTTCTAGAGCAATGTCGCAGCCGGGAGTGAGCGTTGCGCCGGGGGCACGACAACGAATTCAGAATATGCAATTCGAGACAGGGACAACATCATGGCAGGCAAGCAATATGCAGCAGCAGTCGACCAAGGGACGACCAGCACGCGATTCATGATCTTTGATCATGCCGGCAACGTCGCCGGCGTTCACCAGCTGGAGCACGAGCAAATCTATCCGCAGGCCGGCTGGGTCGAGCACGATCCGCTGGAGATCTGGGCGCGCACCCAGGACGTGATCGAGGGCGCCATGCAGAAGTCAGGGGTGGCGACACCTGAGTTGGCGTCAATCGGCGTCACCAATCAGCGCGAGACCACCGTGGTTTGGGACAAGAACACGGGCGAGCCCTACTACAACGCTATCGTCTGGCAGGACACGCGCACGGACAGGATCTGCAATGCGCTGGCCGTGGATGGCAGACAGGATCGATTCCGCGACAAAGTCGGCCTGCCGCTGGCCACCTATTTCTCCGGCCCCAAGATCAAGTGGATCCTGGATAACGTGGATGGCGTGCGGGCAGCGGCTGAACGCGGTGACGCCATCTTCGGCAACATCGATACCTGGGTGATTTGGAATCTGACGGGTGGCCCAAATGGCGGCGCACACGTCACTGACGTGACCAACGCCAGCCGGACGATGTTGATGGATCTCGAGACGCTGAATTGGGATGACGAGATTCTGGGCATCATGGGTGTCCCACGCCAGATGCTGCCCGAGATTCGCCCGTCCAGCGACCCCAATCTGTATGGCTCGACGCCGGCGAGCGGTCCGTTGGGCGGCGCCGTGCCTGTCTGTGGCGCGCTGGGCGACCAGCAGGGCGCGACTGTCGGGCAGACCTGCTTCGCAGCGGGGGAGGCCAAGAACACCTACGGCACCGGCTGTTTCATGCTGCTCAACACCGGCACCGAAATTGTGCCCAGCGAGAGCGGCTTGCTGACGACGGTGGCGTACAAGATGGGGGATGAGCCGGCCATCTATGCGCTGGAGGGCTCCATTGCCATCACTGGCGCGCTGGTCCAGTGGCTGCGCGACAATCTCGACTTCTTCGATTTCTCGCACCACGTCGAGGACTACGCCAAACAGGTCGAGGACAGCGGCGGCATCTACTTCGTGCCGGCTTTCTCGGGCCTCTTCGCGCCGTACTGGCGCTCCGACGCGCGCGGCGTCATCGTTGGCCTGACGCGCTACATCAACAAGGGCCACATCTGCCGCGCGGCTCTGGAGGCCACGGCGTACCAGACCCGCGAGGTCTTGGACGCGATGGAGAAGGACTCGGGCGTGACGCTGGAGTCCCTCAAGGTCGATGGCGGCATGGTCTACAACGAGCTGCTGATGCAATTTCAGGCCGATCTCTTGGGCGTCCCCGTCATCCGGCCGCAGGTCGCCGAGACGACGGCGTTGGGATCAGCTTACGCGGCCGGCTACGCCGTCGGTTTCTGGGATGACGTGGAGGCGCTGCGGGACAACTGGCTAATCGACAAGACTTGGAAGCCCCAGATGGATCGCGAGGAGTGCGAGGAACTGTATCGCGGCTGGAAAAAGGCCGTCGATCGCACCCTCGATTGGGTCGAGCAGAGCCAGTGAACGGTGACCAGTGTTCAGTAAACAGTGTGGGGGCTTGGAATCCAACGACTGACCACTGATACGAGGGAGCACATGAAACGACTTAAGACTGAAATTCTGGTAATCGGCGGGGGCGCTACTGGCACAGGAATTGCCTGGGATGCCGCCCTGCGTGGCTTCCGTGTGGTGCTGGTGGAAAAGCGTGACCTGACCCACGGTACCACGGGCCGGTACCACGGGTTGCTACACAGTGGCGGTCGCTATCCGGTCAAGGACCCCGACAGCGCCAGAGAGTGCATTATCGAAAACCGTATTCTGCGCCGCACGCACGCTCACTGCATCGAAGACACGAGTGGATTTTTCGTCGTCACACCCGAGGACGCCGACAGCGACTACCCCGATCGGTTCAAGGCGGCTTGCGATGAGGTTGGCATTCCGTGTCGAGAAATCTCGGTGGCCGAAGCCTTGCGTCGAGAGCCTCTCCTGAACCCGCGCATCAACCGCGTCTTCGAAGTTCCCGATGGCGCCGCCGACAGCTTCCTGGCGACTCACGCGACTGCTCAGGCGGCGCGGGCGGCCGGCGCCCAGGTGTTGACCTATCACGAGGTTGTGGACCTGATCGTGCAAGGCGGCGAAGGGGATCAACAAGTGGTGGGCGCCAAAGTGCTTGACGTAGCCAGCGGCGAAGACGTCGAGGTTCATGCCGATCTGACGATCACGGCCGCCGGCGCGTGGGCCGGCCAGATTGCGGCGATGGCCGGCTGTGAAGTCAAAATGACGCCCGGCAAAGGCGCCATGATCGCCATGAACCATCGCGTTTGCAACACGGTGCTCAACCGCTGCAAGATGCCGGGCGATGGCGACATCATCGTACCCATTCACACCGTGGCCGTCATCGGCACCACCGACGAACACGTTGACGACCCCGAGAACCTGCGCATCGAGCCATGGGAAGTTCAGTTGATGCTAGACGAGGGCGAGAAAATGATCCCCGGCATCAGCCAGGCGCGTGTAGTGCGCGCCTGGGCCGGCGTGCGGCCCTTGTATCAGGAGACAGAAGCGGCGGACACCCGGGACGTGACACGTTCCTTCACCTTGCTGGATCACCAAGAACGGGACGGCGTAGCCGGCTTCTTGACCATGACGGGCGGCAAATGGACCACCTTCCGCATGATGGCCGCGAAGGCCGTCGATGTTGCCTGTGAGAAGCTGGGCGTACAGCGTTCGTGCAAGACGGCTAGCACGCCCGTGCCTGGCGTGGATCAAGGCCACTACTGGCTAGGCCACCGGTTGCACGAGGTCGAGGAGAAGCGTCTCCAGGGCGAGCTCGTTTGCGAGTGCGAGTTGGTCACCCGCGCCATGCTGGAAAACGCCGCGCGCCAGAACCCCACGCTGACGCTCGACGATTTGCGTCGTGACGTGCGGTTGGGCATGGGGCCGTGCCAGGGCGGGTTCTGCACCTATCGAGCTGTGGGAATTCTGCACGAAATGGCGGAAGGTGGAGATTGGAGATTGGAGAATGGAGAACGGAGAATGGAGAATGGAGGGTGGAGAGTGGAATCCAACCTCCATCCTCCATTCTCCAACCCCAACTTGTTGCTCCGCGACTTCCTCCAGGAACGTTGGAAAGGCCTAACCCCCATCCTATGGGGCCGGCAGCTCAAACAAGAGCGGCTGGACGAGCTCATCTATCTGAGTCTGATGAACGTCGATCACCTGCCCGGTGCAGAACTGAGCAGCCCTCTGAGTGATTTCTATCTTTTCGACACCACTCCCGGCGAAGAGACGGAGGCGTCGGATGCTTGATTTGCTCGTAATCGGCGCCGGCCTGGCCGGTCTGACTGCCGCGTACACCGCTGCCAAGGCCGGCCTGCGGGTGTGCGTGATCGCCAAGGGCATGGGGACCACCCACTGGAGCGCCGGCACCGTGGACGTGCTCGGCTACTATCCCAACAGCAGTGCTGAGCCAGTCCAGCGGCCGCTGGAGAATGTCCAGACCCTGATCGAGGCACAACCAGAACACCCCTACGCCCTGCTGGGCACGGCGCAACTGTCCGATGCCCTGAAAGCGTTTGCAGTCCTGACCGGGGAGATCAGCTTGCCCTATGCCGGGGCTGCCAACGGCGGCGAAAACTTGCTGCTCCCATCGCCGGCTGGCGCACCCCGGCCAACGTTCCTCGCGCCTCTGACCCAACGAGCCGGCGATCTCAGTCACCCCGATCCATTTCTGATCGTAGGATTTCGGGGCCTGGGTGACTTCTTCCCGGAGTTGATTGCGGCCAATCTGTGCGAACTGGGCTACGATGCTCGGGCTGCTTTTCTGCCCATTGACCTGATTACCGACCGGCAGGACTTCAACACCGTGCAATTGGCCACCGAACTGGAGAATCGGGGGCGTCGCTCAAGACTGGCTGCCGAGCTAAAGCGACTGGTTCAGCCCGGCGAGCGCATCGGCCTGCCAGCCATTTTAGGCCTGGATGACCATCTGGCCGTGTTGGCTGACTTGCAAGCTCAGGTTAGCGCTTCCGTCTTTGAGATACCTACCTTGCCGCCCAGCGTGCCCGGTATCCGTCTGCACAAGGCCCTGTGCCGGCGGTTGGAGGAACTGGGGGTGCGGGTGGAGGCCGGCATGGAAGTCGTCGGCTTCCGCAGCGGAGGGCAGGCCCGGGCTCGTTTTGGAAGCCCTCAACAAGTTGAGGGCTTCGTCCAATCTCCAATTCCCAATCCGAAATCCGAAATCCGAAATCCGAAATCCCTTTTGTGGGTGGCGAGTGAGACAACGGCTCGCCCGCTCAAGCACCACGCTGCGAACTTCCTGCTGGCAACGGGCGGGATACTGGGCGGCGGGTTCGACAGTGACTACACGGGTCGGGTGTGGGAGACGATTTTCGACCTGCCGCTGACGACGCCGCAGAAGCGCAGCGAGTGGTTCCGCCCCAAGTTCTTGGACCCAGCCGGCCACCCCGTATACCGGGGCGGTGTGCGCGTCAACAAGCAATTTCAGCCGGTAAAGGCTGACGGTGCTCCCGTGTATGAGAATCTCTGGGCCGCCGGCGGCTGTCTCGCCCAGGCCGACCCGATTCACGAACGCAGTCTGGAAGGTATCGCGATTACCACGAGTGTAGCTGCAGCACAACAGATCGTGGGAAGTGGTTGGGCGCGGGGGGGACGCGGTTCTGGCTCTCTCCGCTGACGACGGTCTCGCCTTCGCGGCTGGCGTCTCTAGCCCGAACAGGCCGACTTGATTGGCGCCGGCCGGGGGCAGCCATGTGGGTGGCCACCACGCCCAACAGAGGCGCGCCGGCGCGCCTCTGTTGGGCTCTGATCCTGGTTCAGGTCAACTGCTAGTCCAGCAGTTCCAATTCGTTCGGCCCGGATCTAACGATCCAGGCCGAACGACGGGGATCTGGCGATCCTCTTAGAACAAATCTGGGTCGACTGCTAGTCCAGCAGTTCTTGGAGCTTCTCTTGGTCAAAGTCGAGGATAATAGTGCCGTCAATGTCAAACGTGGGGGTGACCAAGTTGCCGTCCGCCCACTGGCGCACCTGGGTGGCCGCGCCGGGGACGGCGTTGACGTCCACTTCAACGTAGTCCAGGTCGTGCGCCTGCAACCAGGCTCGGGCCTGTTTGCAATCCGGGCACCATTGGGAACAGTACATGACGATTCCCCCGTGCGGGAGCTCTGTCGTCTCCGGATCGGGCGGCGCGCTGGCGGCCGCCTGGGGGTCAATTCGGCGTAACTCGGCCAGCAACACCTCGTTAGCGGGTTGATCGTCAATATCGTGGATGTCAATGTACTGGATGATTCCCGCTTTATCAATGATAAATAGCGCACGTTCGGTGTATCCCTCGGAGCGCAGGACGCCGTATTTCTCGGCCACTTCGCCGTGGGGCCAAAAATCACTTAGTAGGGGGTAGTTGATTTGCCCCAGGCTTTCCGCCCATGCGGTGAGACAAGGGACGTGATCAACGCTGATGCCCAGAACCTGGGCGTTCAATCCCGCGAATTTGGCCATGCCGGCCTCATAAGACGGGATCTGATTAGTTCAGACTGGGGTCCAAGCCAGGGGGAAGAACGCAAGGATCACGTTCTTGCCTCGCAAATCGCCCAGTGTCACCTCTTTTTTGCCAAGGTGGCTGGGGAGCGTAAAGTCAGGGGCTTCTTGCCCTACTTGCAGAGACATGAAACAAACCTCCTCTATTGAACTCGGGAATACCGATTATGCTTAATTCGTTGACCAGCATCCTGAGTAGGTCGAAACGGAGTGGAGACCGTATCGAAGGGTGCGGGTTTGCCTCGAAGCGTTGCTCGAGCCGCACCCCCTTCGATGAACTCAGGACGTCGCTTCGATACAGCTTCCGCTTCGCTACAGCTTACTCAGGATGCTAACCGACAATTAAGCATAATCGGCGAGAATATCAGTTGGTGTTTTGTATTATACAATATCATCAGTTTGAAAACAAACAGGGAGTATACTTATGCACACCATCTCCTGGCGCTCTGTCGGACCATCGCTGGACGAGTGCATCAAATGCAATATCTGTACCAGCTACTGCCCCGTGTCGGCGGTAACCGATTTGTTTCCCGGCCCCAAGTACGCCGGGCCGCAGGCTCAACGCTTCCGTGAGGTCGGACAGCCTCGTTCGCCGGATCACTCAGTGGATTATTGCTCCGGTTGCCGGGTATGCAATGCCGTTTGCCCGACTGGCGTCAAGATCGCTGAACTCAACGCCCGCGCTCGAGCGCAGATCGTCAAGGACGAGGGCATTCCTCTGCGCAATCGGCTGCTGGGCCGCAACGAGCTGCTGGGGAGAATCGGAAGCTATGTTCCCCATCTGGCCAACTTCGGCTTACACAACCCCCTCAGCCGATTGCTGGCTGAGCGGGTGATGGGAATTGCGCGCCACGCACCGCTCCCGCGCTGGAGCGTCGAGGGAACTTTCGGCGACTGGGTCAAGCGCACGCAGAACCAACGGCTGCGATCTGACAAGAAAGTTGTCTACTTCCACGGCTGTGCGACGATGTACTACGAGCCGTTTATCGGCAAGGCCGCCGTCGCGGTATTGGAGCACAACGGGTACGAAGTGATCGTACCGCCGCAGAACTGCTGTGGCCTGCCGATGCTCAGCAATGGTGAGTTCGATGCCGCACACGACTACCACAATCACAATGTGGGGAGCCTCGCACCGTATGCCAAAGAAGGCTATCCCATCGTCGGGACGAGCACGAGTTGCACGCTGACGCTCAAGGACGAGGCGCCGGAACTGCTCGATATGCATGCGGGTGATCCGCACGAACTGAAAATGGGGACCTGGGACATCTTCGAGTGGTTGCGCGAGCTACACGCTGAGGGTGAACTGCGCACCGATTTCGAGGAGACGGAGATGGTGTTACCCTATCACGCTCCCTGCCAATATCGGGCGCATAAGGTAGGTAAGCCGGCTTTGGACGTCATGTCCCTCATCCCTGGCGCCGACCTGCGCGAGAGCCATGCTCGCTGTTGTGGCATCGCCGGCACTTACGGCTACAAAGTCGAGAAGTATCAGATCGCCATGGACGTCGGCGAGGAACTCTTCAGCTTTGTGCGAGCGCAGGGCAGCGGTGTCGAAATGACCGTCTGTGACTCCGAGACGTGTCGTTGGCAACTGGAGCACGGGACAGGCCTGCCCAGCCGGCACCCGATCGAAATCTTGGCCGCAGCGTATGGCTTGTACGATTTGGGGAAACGGCAGCTAAGGGTTTGCCGAGAAACGCCTTCCCGTTTCCAGGTAGATTCCCTGAGGAGAAAGGTGTATCAACGTTGACGAAACGGAAGCGCGAACGGCTGTCCCTCTCCGGGCAGCTCTGGTTCTATCTGGGATCGACCGTGGCGCTCGTCGTCTTGATGCTCATCGGGTATTGGCTAGACATCAATCTGGCACTGCCGGCCTTTCTCCTATTCATGTTGCTGGTGACCGTCGTAAACGCGCGCCAGGAACGCGCAGAGCGGGAAGCAGAGGAGGAGGCAGAGGAGATTGTTGACGAATACTGAGGCAATGCCGATGAGGTTCCTGGTCGTTGGTGCAGGTGCAATTGGCTGTCTGGTCGGTGGCCGGCTGGCGGCGGCCGGCTACGACGTGACGCTGGTTGCCCGGGACTGGTTGGCCAGCACCGTCGCCGACAGCGGTCTTCGGCTGAATATCGCCGGCCAGACCATTTACGTGCCCGAAGTCGCGGCAGTCACGACCGTCAACGAAGCCATCTTCGAGTTTGGTCCCTTCGACTTGGCGCTGTTCACGATGAAGTCCTACGGCACGCTGCCCGGCGTTCAAGAGCTGCAAGCGGCTGTCAGCCGCCCGCTGCCCGTCCTGTCGCTACAGAACGGCGTTGGCAATGAGCATCTTCTGGCCAACGCTTTCGGTTCTGAGAATGTGATTGCCGGCATAATCACATCACCGGCTGAGATGCCGGCGCCGGGTGTTGTTCGCGCGTCAGCCGGTTCCGTGGCACTGGCTCCGCTGGATTCTGACATGCCTGTCGACTCCTTGATGGCTGCCTTCCGGTCGGCCGGCTTTCCCACCCGGCTTTACGAGGATTGGCGTGGTCTCAAGTGGTCGAAGTTGCTGCTCAATATGCTGGGCAACGCGACGTCGGCAATCCTTGATATGTCGCCAGGCCAGGTGTTCGGAGATCCACGCCTATTCGACTTGGAATGGCGAGCATGGCATGGAGCTCTGGCCGTGATGCGGGCTCACAGAATCCCGCTTGTGTCATTGCCGGGCTATCCACTGTCATGGGCGGTGCCGCTGTTGCAGTTGATCCCGCGCGGGTTGCTTAGACCCATTCTGCGGCGGGCCATTGCCGGCGGGCGTGGCGGAAAAATGCCCTCGTTGCACGTCGATCTGGAGAAGGGGAAGGCGGACTCCGAGGTCACGGTTCTAAACGGCGCTGTGGTCGAGGCCGGCCGGCGTCTAAGGGTTCCCACGCCTGTCAATGCGGCCGTTACTGATACCTTGGTGAATATCGTTCAGGGTGAGGTAGAGTGGGACGCTTTCCGGGGCCGGCCGGACCGCCTGTTAGCCGTTGTCGAGGCCAACGAGGCGCGGATGGCGAAAGCGAATTGCTGAAGGTCGAGTGGGGTGGTTAGAATGTTGAAGGAGATGGAGATGACCGAACCGGGCTCGGTCGGGAGACCTTCGCCCAACATTAGTGACGACCCGGGCTCGGTCGGGAGACCTTCGCCCAACATTGGGGTCGGGAGACCTTCGCCCAACATTGGGGTCGGGAGACCTTTGCCCAGCATTGGACCTTCGTCCATCAGTCGGGGGACCTTCGCCCATCGGTCGGGGGACCTTCGTCCAACATTGGGCAGTCATGTGACATCGTCGAGCTAGCGGAGATAATCTCGTAACTGTTTGCTGCGCGTGGGGTGACGGAGCTGGCGGATGGCTTTCGTCTCAATCTGGCGGATGCGCTCGCGAGTGACGCCGAACTTCTCGCCCACTTCTTCCAGCGTGTGCTGGTGGCCGTCAGTCAGCCCAAAGCGGAGCTGCAGGACACGAGCTTCACGGGACGACAGGCTACCCAACACCTTCTCGATCTCTCCGCGCAGGAGTTCCTGCCAAGCTGCTTCCGTGGGCAGCGGTGTATCCTCATCCTCAATGAAATCACCGAGTTCGCTGTTTTCTTCCTCGCCGACAGGCAATTCCAACGAGAGAGGCCACTGCGCAATTTCCATGATCCGCTCGACTTTGCGGGGCGGGATGTCCAACTCGCCGGCCACTTCCTCGACCCTGGGGCGGCGTCCCAGCGCCTGTTCCAATTCGCGCTGCGCTGTCTTGAGCTTGTTGATCTGTTCACTCATGTGAACCGGCACACGGATCGTTCGCGACTGATCCGCCAGGGCCCGCGTGATGGCTTGCTTGATCCACCACGTAGCATAGGTGCTGAACTTGTAACCTAAGCGATAGTCGAACTTCTCGACAGCGCGGATCAATCCCAGATTTCCCTCCTGGATCAGATCCAGGAAGGGGACACCGTGGCCCACGTACTTCTTGGCGATACTGACGACCAAGCGGGAGTTGGCCTGGATAAGCTGTTTCCAGGCGCGCTCGCCATCGAGGACAATGTGCTCGAGCGCCGTTCGCTCTGCGGGTTCGAGCTGCTCGCTATTGAGGCGCTTCCTGGCCTCCGTACCCCGCTCCAGCCGCTTGGCGAATTCGACCTCATCCTCTGACGTAAGCAGTGTGATAGCGCCAATTTCTCGCAGGTAGAGGCTGATGGTATCGTCACTATCAACACCCGATGGATCTCCCAGCCGGCGTGACCGGCGCTCCGCATCCTCTTCTTCGCGCGACAGTTCGTTATCCGTGTCGCGGACCTCAATACCGGCTTTTAGTAATTTTGAGTAAGCCGCTTCAACCTGCTCCAGGCTTTCTTCGTCATCCGGAAAGGCGTCTAGAACCTCTTCAGTCGTTAGGTAACCGCGCTCTCGCCCCTGGCTGATGAGTTCTTCGACGCCCCCTTCGGTCGAATGGTTGTCGTCAGGCCGGGCCACCATAGAGTCCTTCCAACTCCTTGCAATAGTGAGTCTCAGTAGATCCAAATTTGCTCTGAGGGGATCGCCAGATCCCCGCTGTTGGCCTGGATCTGACGATCCAGGCCGAACAAAATTAGATCTACTGAGTCTGCTCTGGGAGGCCACATTCACTGGACTGCTTGGGCCTCACACCATTCAAGTCTACTGATAATTGCTGCTTTGTCAAACAGAGAGGGGTAGGGGCGCAGAGCTGTATATGCTCGCCGAGGGTCTCCTGACCGAGACGTAGGGGCATCGGTCGGGAGACCTCGCCCAGCCTTAATGGGGAGACCTCGCCCAGCTTTAATGGGGAGACCTCGCCCAGCCTTAATGGGGAGACCTCGCCCAGCCTTAATGGGG
>JAANWY010000283.1 GCA_018263655.1 Anaerolineales bacterium
CGGTCGGCGTCGAGCTAGCCGTCGCCGTCGGCGTGCCTGTGGACGTTGCTGTGGGGGGCGGCGTGTTCGTCACCGTTGCCGTGTCAGTCGGCGTACTGGTCGCCGTCGGGCTAGCCGTCGGCGTCGGCGTGCTTGTGGACGTTGCTGTGGGGGGCGGCGTGTTCGTCACCGTTGCCGTGTCAGCCGGCGTACTGGTCGCCGTGGGAGTTGCCGACAGTATCGGTGTATTGGTAACCGTATGCGTGGAAGTAGGAGTACTCGTTGACGTTGCCGTCTGAGTCACCGTCGGCGTGGGTGTCACGCTAGGCGTCGACGTGCCGGTCGGTGTCGGCTCGGGCGGGGACGAGAAATCGAATTCTAGAGTTACTATTCCGGCACTCGGCAGCGGGCCGCAATCAGCGTCACCGCCGGCGGATACGTTGCACGCGCCCCCCCACGGGTCTTGCCCTTCTGGGAAGAAGAAAGTGCCAGATGTCTCTCCAACCGGGGTATCAGACCCCTGCACGAAAACTGCGTCCAATTGCAGGATGTTTGGCTCAGGTTGAGATAGCTCGACGGAGCTTTGAGCGATTCGCGGTAGACCATCCCCGCACGCCATGGATTCGATAAAACCCACGACAGTTCCATTCTTCATGAGCGTTATCCCATTGAAGTCAGCGTTAGCACCAGGATCACACGTCAGCGTAGCCGTGGCCGTCGCTTGGGCGCTCGCTGTAGCGCTGAGCGCCAGCATGACAACGGCCAAGATGCTCACCACGCCAATCAAGGTGACGCGGTCACTCATCTGATCCACCCTATCACCCGGTTCGCCTCTCAAAGAGGACAGCAACTTCATCTTCATACAACAACGTCCACGCCTCGGCACTGCGCGCATCCGCGACAATGGATGCAGCACCCTCATCATCCTTTGGCAGTAGTAGATACTGGATGTCATACTTGGCGATGCGCGACTCCCAGTTGTCATCGTGGAAGGTCAGGATATAGTCCCGCGCAAAATCTTCATCGTACAGGTGCACCCGCCCGTCGAAGAACGAGCGCTGCTGCGGCCACAGCCGCCAGATCAAGTAATCGCCATAGACCTGCGGATGGAAAATATTGCCTGAGAGCTCGTGCTCGGCGATGTAGTCCATGGCATCCACCGGTATCTCGCGCTCCACCAACCAGGGCCGCAGCCTCTCGGCTTCCAAGTGCGGTCGAACCCACGGCGACAGGACGACCGTGAATAGCAACAACAAAGCGAGGATTGCCCAGTTGAGCCGATAGCGCACCGGGTACTCGGTCTGGCGCCGGCTCTCCACCCGGCGCACAAGCCGGCCAACGTAGGGCCATTCACGCACCTCGCTCAGGAGGTTCGGGACCTCCAGCTCCGAGACGTGCCGCGCCAGGATCGGAGCGGCGATCAACGCGAACCAGATGCCGCTGCGTATGGCCGCCAAACCGAGAACGGCAAACGCGAGGAAGAGGGCCAGCTCCGTCAGGTCCGGCCGGCGACGCGCATAGAAGAACACCAACACAACCAGAGAGAAAGGGGCGAAGAAGATCAATATGTCGCTCAACTGCTTCACGTCCGGCACCTGCCACTCGGTGACAAAGGTCTGAGAGGCGGGGTCCACCTGCAACTGGCGCACGTAGGCGAACACGCGGTAGGTCTCGGGATTTAGCAGCGCCGCGAGCAAGGTGAGGCCCAGGACCAGCGCCAGTTTCCGCAAGGCGGCCGGCTCCAGTGTGCCGGCGCGCTGGCCACGCACCGCACGCCGAATCGTTTCGGAGACCAAGACGAGGCCCACCACACCGATACCCAGGACAAAGGCACCGTGCAGGTTCACCCACAGGACCATCAGGACGGGCAGCAGCCACAGGCGGTCACGCCGGCCCTCGCGGTATTCCTCCAAGATCCAGTAGTAAACTGCAAAGAAGATGAAGGAATAGGATTGGGGCCGCATGTTGCTGTAGAATCCAAGCACATAGGCCGCCAGCAAGCTGCACAGCACGGCCACTCGCAGCCGATCGTTGGCCCGGAAACACAGACGATAGATCGGGATGAGGGCCAGCAGGAGCACCACGGTATTGAAGACGGTGAGCAGCGGAAGATCGCCGATCCGGTACACGAGGTAGTAGACGATCTCACCCAGCCAATTCTGGTGGAGGAAGGGTTCGCCGGCCCGCGTAAACGAGAAGAGATCAACGCGCGGGATCTCGCCAGTCGTGACGATGACCTCCCCCACTTTGAGGTGCCACCAGAAGTCCAGCTTAGGCAAGGGGTGCATGAGGCTCATCCAGGTCATCACAACGGCCGGCACGAGCACCCACAGATGCTCGATGCGCAGTTCCGGCACGCTCAGGCGCCGGGGCAGAAGCTTCGAACCCCCACCTATCACTTGCTGGACAGTGCTCCTACTCATCCCCATCTCCCACGGCGAACGCCAACACACTCTCACCACCCTTGCGAAGGTTACGAGCAGTCTCTGCCCTGAGCTGATCTTCGACGAGCGAACATCCTTCAACCCGCAGGCTATTGGCAAACCTTCGCAAGGGTCCCAATAGCAATTCTCACAATGATATGATACACTAGAACACTGCGCTACCTCGGGGAACCGCGTGAAAAAGCCGGAAATTCGATATGAAGAGACACGACGGGCGGCTAGTCGGATTTCTCTGTGTATCTCTGTAAACCCTCCGCGCCACTCTGTGTTCCTGTCTGGTTCTAGCTTGTCCCGGCTGGTGACTTCCAGGGAGAGGCGGCTGCCCTATCTCTCTGCAGCCTGACTGACGGTTGCGGCACGTAACCCCACCGATTGCCTGACGTCGTAACAGATGAATGTCCCTGCCCCGCTGCCCGTACCCTAACGGAAGAAAATACCTGCCCCTCAAGAGCGCACGTTGAGCGTGTTTCAACAATACCCTTTAAATAGGAGAGTGAGCGCCGGCCCGCTGCCGGGCTGGCGGCGCGTGTTTGCCGTGAACGTTCGAGGGATAGGATGTCGATGCAGACCATGTTCGAGCCTACAACAACACACGGGACGCAGAACGGAGCGCCCCGGATCTCAGTTCACCAGGTTCAGAATCTCATCGCCGTGATCATCGCTGAAGCTCAGTTGCTGCGGCTGGATGTACCAAAAGACGATCCAAGCTACGAGTCGACGGTGGCCATTGAACGCGCCGGCCGGTAACTGGAAGCGCTGGTCGATGAAATGGCAGATGCCGACACGCAGCGGGAGGGCATCGGTCAGGAGACCTCGCCCAGCTCCAGAGTCAGGAGGCCTCGCCCAGCTTCATTGGGTCAGGAGACCTCGCCCAACACGATCGAAGGAATTGAAGCAATGGAAGGCTAGCTCAGGGCATGGCGGCGATTCTGGTTGCGGACGACAACCGAGATCTGGCGAAGACGATAGAGNGCGCGCTTACGCGCGAAGGCCACACCGTGCTCACCGTTCACAGCGGGGCCGAGGCTCTCTCCACGATGCACCGCCACCGCCCCGACGCTGTGGTGCTGGACATTGTGATGCCAGAAATGGACGGCTTCGAAGTGTGCCGCCAGGCCCGAGCGGAACCGGAGCTGGCGAACACCCCCATCCTTTTCCTGACCGTCAAGCAGCAGATCGACGACGTGCTGAAGGGGTTTCACGCCGGCGCCGACGACTACCTGACCAAGCCCTTCGACCTGCGCGAGCTCGCCGTGCGCATCGAGGCCCTGCTCCGGCGCGCGAACGGCGCCGAACCGGCAGTGGACGAGCTGCAGGCCGGCCCGCTGTCGCTGGACACAACGACACACGAGGTCCAGGTGGAAGAGCGAACCGAGCAGCTAACGCCGCGCGAGTACGATCTCCTGTACTACATGCTGCAGCGCGCCGGCACCATCGTGTCCGTCGACGAGGCGCTCCAGGACGTCTGGGGGTACGAGCCGGGGGCCGGCGACCCGGACCTGGTGCGGGCCCACATCCGCAACCTGCGGCTGAAGGTCGAATCAGAGCCGGCTCAGCCCGCCCACATCAAGACCGTCCCCCGGTGGGGGTACATCATCCCGTACCTGGCCGAGCCGGCGACTGCGGCCAGTGGGCCTACGAGCTGACTCAATAATGTCACATTCTCATGGAATATTTAGAGTCCGTTTTCGCGTATCATCTCAATATTTCGGGGCTATGTAGGTCGAAATGGTATTTCGACCCGACGATTTACCAAATCGTCTTACATGTCCCCCCATATATTGAGAAGATATGTTTTCGCGTCGAAAAAGTCGATTCCGCGTACCTGTCATCCCTTCGACAAGCTCAGGACAGGGTCTGAACGGAGCGGCGGCCAACTATCAACAACAACCATGTCCTTCGCGACATCCAACTTGACAAGTAACCGTTCAGGGGGTATTAGGACTAGCATCCCGAGTAGCGCGAAACGACGTCCTGAGCCTGACGAAGGGCAACGTTGAGCGCGTATCGAGGGGTGCGGGTTTGTGACGGTTCTTCGCACAAGCCGCACCCCCTTCGACTGGGCTCAGGACGTCGCTTCGATACGACCTCGGCTTCGCCTTGGTCTACTCAGGCGGCGTCCTGAGCGGCGTCCTGAGTCTGTCGAAGGGCCTGTCGAAGGGATGCTCCGTAAGTTGCCCCCTGAACGCTGACAAGCAGACAAGCGGAGCGAAGAATCTCTGCGCAACCTTACAGTGGAGGACACCGTTGGTCTTGGATTGGACGTATCGACGGAGATTCTTCGCTTTCACACCTCAGCTTATGACGGCGATGGGACTGAGAAAGTGTTTTCGAATATGCCGGCACCTTGACTAAGCCGCTCAGAATGACACTGGGGGCGGAAGAGGGGTTCAGGGAATCCGTCATGCCCACGTTCTTCAGAAGTCCTTAACGTAACATTCATGTAATTCAGGGCAGAAGTGCGGGGCAACATGGTATAATGGGTCGCAGAGATTGAACGGGGAAGGCTGGCCCAGACGCTGGCCTCCCGACCTTAAAACGAGAATATTTCCAAGTCCCGAAACAATCGAGTGGTCCAACGAGGGAGTAAGAAATCGGCGGTTAGCCCGAAACCCCAGGTGGCGGTGACCACCTGGGGCCACACACCAGGTGCTCGGGACACCCAATACGGTATTATTATGCCCTATGGGTCTTACCTGATCCAGCGGTCAGTCGGAGTGACTCCCTCATATCAAATACACAGGAGGTATCTGTATCATGTTGCTCTATCTCATTAGCTGGTTCCAGGCCCAGGTCGCTTTCCTCGGCCGCGAGGAAGGCCAGGATCTCGCCGAGTACGCGCTGCTGATTGCCCTGATCGCCATTGCCGTCATTGGCGCTGTGACGTTCTTGGGCGAGGAGATTAGCACCATTTTCTCCAGCATCGGAGACGCCTTCACGCCGTAAGGTGAGACTACGGTACGCAATGCCGCGAGCACCACACAGGCAAGAGGGCCAGAGCTTAGTTGAGCTGGCCCTCTTGCTGCCTGTGCTTATGCTGATCTTTGCCGGCGTTCTAGATTTGGGCCGCGCCTTTCAGGCATACATAACTGTGGCTAACGCCGCACGCGAGGGTGCGCGCTATGCGGCCTTCCACATGAATGACTGCACTGACATTGAGCTCAAGCCCAACCTTCGGTCCCGTGTTGCGAACGAAGCGGCTGGGTCGAACATCGACTTATCTACTGCTGCAACAATCGTCAGACTGGAGCCTCCATGCTCACCGGAGAACTACTCACCAGGCGACCCAGTTTCGGTGATAGTCGAGCACAGTTTTCAGTTGATCACCGGGCTCATCTTCGGGAGCGATACCATAATGATCAGCGCGTCCGCGGCGATGGCCCAGTTCTGAACGGATGGAAAGTGGGATGGGGAAGGACCAGAGAAGGTGAGTTAGGTCAATGTGCCCCTCTCCATTCATCGAGCTCCATCCCCCACTTTCCATTTTCCATTCTCCACCCTCACGGGTCAGCGGGACAGAGCCTCGTCGAGTTTGCCCTGACGCTGCCGGTTCTACTCTTGATACTGATGGCCGTCTTCGACATGGGGCGCGCTGTGTACGCCCAGAACGTTCTAACGCACGCCGTGCGCGAAGGCGCCCGCTATGGGGCGATCCGCGTGGCTGAAACACCCTGCCACTGCCAAGACATCAGGAGCCAGACTGAAAACGCTGTCTTCGGTCTGGCGTTGCAGAGTGTGACCGTAGCTGTCGGTTCGCAGTGCGCCGGCGATGCAGGTTGCGACAGCCTGGAAGCTGGCCAAGAGTCGAACACGATCCGCGTCGCCGTCACACATGACTTCACAGCGGTCACGCCTCTGGTTGATAGGTACCTGGGGCAGAGCGGGACAATCACCCTGGAAGCCGCCTCGACGATGAGCGTTGAAGGATTGCCATGAAACAAGCATGGGTTTGGAAGAGCGAGACGGGACAGACGCTCGTCATCGTCGCACTCAGCATGGTGGCCCTGCTGGCCATGACGGCGCTCGTGGTCGATGGTGGCATGCTGTTTGTGCAACGCCGGCGCATGCAAAATGCCGCGGATGCATCTGCTCTGGCCGGAGCTCGTGAATTGGCTCTGGGTAGCTCTGACAACATCATTCTCTCCCAAATCCAGGAATATGCTGTTACCCAAAACGGAGCTGACAGTGTCACCGCATCATATCACCCTGGTGACGAGGCAATCGGCGGCGGCGTCCCATCTAACGCAACCGGGGTCGTTGTAACAACCACCATTTCGTTCCCAACCTTTTTCGCCGGCGTCCTCGGAATGTCAATGTTCGAAGTCGGTGCAGCATCTGGGGCCCAGTTCGGTGCCCCCCAACGCCTCGGTGGCGGCGACGATGGTCTATGGCCGGTAGCCGTCGAGGAGTTCGATTTCCAGTTCGGTGAGGAATACGAGTTGATTCAAGACAAAACGGGTCCCGGAGGCTTCGGCTGGCTCCGATGGTCTGGCGACCAACCAAGCGTGCCAGTCCTGGCCGACAATATCCGCCATCCCAACAACAGCGACGTGGTAGAAATTGGCGACGAAGTTCTGAGCGCCCCAGGCAACATGGGCAATGCTCAACCAGTACGTGATGCCCTCGATGAGTGGCTTGCGGGGCAGTACGATGAGCATGTGACGGTCATCGTCTACGATGAGATCTCCGGCCAGGGAGCTAATCTGACATATAATATTGCCGGCTTTGCGGAGTTCACCATCACCGGCTATGACTACGGACCCGGAAAGCAAAACGGAGACTGCTACATCATTAGCGACGACGACGATGATGACGACGACGATGACGACGACGACGATGACGACGATGACGATGATGACGACGATGACGATGACGACGATGACGATGACGACGATGACGATGATGACGACGATGACGATGACGATGACGATGATGACGACGATGATGACGACGGCGACGACGATGATGACGACGGCGACGACGATGATGACGACGGCGACGACGATGATGACGACGGCGACGACGATGATGACGACGATGATGACGACGATGATGGCGACGACGATGGCGACGATGATGGCGACG
>JAANWY010000284.1 GCA_018263655.1 Anaerolineales bacterium
CTCAGCAGTTCTTCAAGGAAGTCGGCATCGATATGCAGCTTGCCGAAGCGCCCGTTGCTTCCATTCTGGAAGGGATGCGCGAGGGCACCATGGACGCCTCCCTCTACAACTGGACCTACGGCACCACGCCAGAGCCGGATCCGTTCTCCACGCTCCACTCCAAGGGCGGCAACAACTTCTGCGAGTACAGCAACCCGCGCATGGATGAACTGATCGAGCAGGGTGTGCAGGTTGTAGATCCAGAGGAGCGCCTGCCCATCTACCATGAGATCCAGGAGCTCTTCGTAGAAGAGGTCCCCTGCCTCTACCTGCAGTTCGACGAGTGGATGAATCCCTTCAGCGGCCGCGTTCAGGGGCTGCCCGAGAACCCACTCAGCGGAGACGAGATCTACTACCGGGCTCACGAGTATTGGCTGAAAGACGCCTAGACTGAGCAGGGGGGCTAGGGAGCCGGGGAGCAAGGGTGAAGAGTTTCAGTGGATCCAAATTGCTCCCGCTGGATGACAATCCAGCGGCCAGAAGCGGTGGGTGATAATCCACCGCGAGCGGAAAACTGGATCTACTGAGTCTGACGACTATGATGGACAAGACTTTTTCACCCTTGCACCCCAGCCCCCTCGCTCCCTGGCTCAGATAGAGAGGGACCTATGCTGCGATACGTTGTAGTGCGACTCTTCCAGGGCGCCATTGTCATACTTCTAATCAGCCTCGCTACGTTTGCCATCATGCGGTTGATGCCCGGGGATCCGGTCTACCTCTTGCTGGGCGAGGGACAGATTCGGATCACCGAGGAGCAGGTCGAGGCTATCCGGACTAAATGGGGGCTGGACAAACCGTATTACGAACAGTACCTGATCTGGGTAACGAATATGGCCCAGGGCAATTTCGGGGAGTCGCTCATTCGTACCGGTGTTCCTGTGCGCCAGATGATCTTCGAGGCTATTCCGGTGACCGCCCGCCTCAATGTTGTCGCCATTGCCATCGCCTTGGCCATCGCCATCCCGGCCGGCATCATTGCCGGCGTGCGCCGCAATTCCATCTTCGATTACGCGACCGCCATGGGAGCGACGTTGGGCGTCTCGCTCCCTAACTTCTGGATAGCCTTGATGCTCATCGTGCTCTTCGCCCTGATGCTGGGGTGGGTGCCCCCCTTCGGCCTGCGTTCGTGGAAGGGCTACATCCTGCCCGTGATCGTCCTGGCTACCGAGCAAACGGCCGTGTTTGCCCGCGTGATGCGGGGGGCCACAATTGAAGTCCTGGACAAGGACTACGTCCGGACAGCCCACGCCAAGGGGCTGGCCTACAAGACCGTGATCCTGCGCCACGCGGTGCGCAATGCTCTCCTGCCCGTCGTGACCGTCATCGGCTTCCGCATCGCGTTTTTGCTCAGTGGGACCATCGTCGTGGAGACTGTGTTTGCCGTGCCTGGTATCGGCCGGCTCTTCACCGATTCGATCTTCCGCCTCGACTACCAGGTGGTACAGTCTATCGTCGTCCTGTTGGCGGTTCTGATTGTAGCCGCTAACCTGCTGACGGACCTGACTTATGCTTTCATCGATCCTCGCATCCGCTATGATTAGCCAAGACCCTGAAGGTCATAGTACAATATGAGCCGAGACAACATGCCGGAACCCAATCGGTCGATAGCTTGATGGGGAGGTCAAAATGACGGAAAGCGCCACTGAGGCAGCGTTGCGGGTGTCCCCCGTGGCGACGCTTGAGCCGGAGAATCTACCAGACGTCGATAACCTAGTCACAGAGGATGACGCCCCCGTGGACAACTTTGCATCGGAAAAACAGCAGCGCTTATTGACTCGTTCTCTGTACAGCTCCTGGGCCGGCCCCGGTGAGGAGCGCCCTTTCCTGGCCGCCGCCGATGTGGGACTGTTCTTCTCGTTGTACGAACCGCCGTTGGTGCCCGACGTGTTCCTGAGTCTGGATATGACAGTGCCGGAAGACTGGTGGGCCAAAGGACACCGTGCCTACTTCTTCTGGGAATTCGGGAAGGCGCCGGAGGTCGTAATCGAGATTGTCTCGAACCGCCAAGGGGGCGAGACAGACATCAAGATGGAAGGCTATGCCCGCATGGGAGTCCCTTACTACGTCATTTACGATCCGCTGAAGCAAGTGCAGGCTGAGGCGTTGCGTGTCTATGCCCTCCGCCTAGCGCCTGAACGAGTCTATGAAGAGACAGATCCAGATCTGTTGACCGGCGTAAGACTGGGGCTGACGCTGTGGCAGGGCGAGTTTGAAGATAGAAGTAACACCTGGCTACGCTGGCAGGACGAGGACGGAAACCTGATCCTGACCGGGGCTGAGCAGGCTGCACTTGAACGTCAACGAGCTGAGGAAGCCGAGCAGCAAGCTAAAATGGAACGTGAGCGAGCTCAGCAAGCCGAACAGCAAGCCGATCAAGAGCACCAGCGGGCTGAACGCCTGGCTGCACAATTGCGTGCGCTGGGCGTAGATCCCGAAGATAGCTAGCCCGGGGAACACATGGCAGTCAGAACCGCAGACCAAGAAATGACGCTGGCCGAGGCTGAGCCGGCCCGCCGTTCCGAAGCTTCTCAGGCGTGGCGGCGCTTTCGGGCCAACAAGATGGCCCTGACCGGTCTCGCGCTCATCATTCTACTGATAGCGATGGCGATCTTCGCCGACGCCTTCGCACCCTACAACCCGATCGATGATATCTTTCGAGGCATGCGAGGTGTTGGGCCTTCCCGGGAACATCCTCTGGGCTTCGACCATCTCGGTCGGGATTTGCTAAGCCGGGTGATCTATGGCACCCGGGTGGCGTTGATTGTTGGATTAGCCTCGAGCGGCTTGGCTGTCCTCATAGGTGTAGCCATCGGTGCGATCTCCGGCTATTTCGGCGGGTGGATTGACACCGTACTGTCGCGAATTGTCGACACGCTGATGGCCTTTCCGGTCCTGGCTTTGCTGATCGTCTTGGCTGCCCTGTTGGGACCTAGCCTTACAACGACGGTTATCGTCATCGGCATCACCGGCTGGGCGCGCTTCGCTCGAGTTGTCCGCGCCGATGTGATGAGTCTCAAAGAAGAAGACTTTGTCATGGCAGCCCGAGCAACCGGAGTCAAAGACGCCCGCATCATCTGGCGCCACATCCTGCCCAACGTCTTGGGACCCGTGATCGTGCTCGCCTCGCTGGGCATCGGCAGTATCATCATTCTGGAATCGGCCCTCTCCTTCTTGGGCCTGGGTGTTCGGCCTCCGACGCCGTCGTGGGGCGGCACGCTGGCCGATGGTCGCGCCTTCATCACCCGCTACCCCCACATCGCCATTTTCCCTGGCATCATGATCGTGATTACGGTCCTGGCCTTTAACTTCATCGGCGATGGCCTGCGCGATGCGCTGGACCCACGACAGAAGGACTAACGCATGAAAATTTTCCTGGCTAGCCTGGGCACCGAAACCAACACCTTCTCNCCCTTCGTCACCAGCTACCGCGACTTCGAGGAAACCTATCTGGTGCGCGCCGGCAACTACGGCGACCAGCCTTTCATCTTCGCCGTGCCGATGATGGTGTGGCGACGCACGGCCCAGGAGCGCGGCTGGGACGTCGTCGAGAGCCTGTGCACCTTTGCTCAGCCCGGCGGGCTCACGCGGCGCGATGTGTACGAATCCTTTCGCGACGAGATTCTGCACGACCTCCAAGAAGCCACGCCCGTGGATGCGGTGTTCCTCAGCCTGCACGGCGCCATGGTCGCCGATGGCTACGACGACTGTGAAGGAGATCTGATTGCCAGAGTCCGGGACATCGTCGGGCCGGCTGTCCCCATCGGCGTGGAGTTGGACCTGCACTGCCACCTCACAGAGCAGATGGCGGAGCACGCTACGGCCATCGTCACATTCAAGGAATACCCCCACATCGACTTCGCGGAGCGCGCCGGCGATCTCTTCGGCATCATCGCTGACACGCTGGCCGGCGCAATTCAGCCACAGATGGCTCTCTACGACTGCGGCATGTTCGGCGTCTACCACACGACCCAACAGCCGATGAAGGATTATGTCGAGAACATCAAGGCGCTGGAAGGGCAAAACGGCGTGCTGTCAATCTCAGTGGGACATGGCTTCCCCTGGGGCGACGTGCCCGAGATGGGAACCCGCATCTTGGTTGTCACCGACGGCCGGCCAGAGCGGGGCGCAGCCCTGGCGGAGGAGCTAGGACGAGAACTCTTCGCGATGCGCGAGCAACTCCAGCCTGACTATGTGCCCATCGGCGAAGCGCTTGACGTCGCGCTGGCAAGCGACGAAACACCCGTCTTGCTAGCCGACGTGTCGGACAATGCCGGCGGCGGTGCTCCCAGCGACTCGACCTTCCTCCTGCGCGCCTTGCTGGACCGAGGCGTCGAGAACGCGGCCGTCGGCTGCATCTGGGACCCGGTGGCGGTGAAGCTGGCCACGGAGGCCGTCGCCGATGAAGTTGAAGGCCAGGACCGTAATCACGATCATGATGCCAGGAAAGATAGCGATGTGGGGGTAGCGGGTGATGAAGGCGCGACCATCGGCCAGATCGG
>JAANWY010000285.1 GCA_018263655.1 Anaerolineales bacterium
TGGCGGGAGCGTGAGCGACTGGCCCTCAGGCGAGGAGCAGTCTTGCTGCTACCCGTGGTCGCGTGGGTGGCTTTCCTTCTATGGATGCCGGCTTGGCGGGCTCCGGTTCTGATCCTTGGGGGGCTAGTGGCTGTCGTCTCTGCGGCATTCCTGTTGCTGCCGCTGGGTGACAAAGGCAAGATCCGCGTGGTGGGTGCGCAGGAGCGCTTCGACGAGCGGGACATCATCTTCGCCCGCATGCGGTACGAGCCCGACAGCGAAAAGTATGGCGATTACTACGCACGCCATCCCGAACGGAAGGAACTGGATGACAGGCTGCGTGCGATGCCAGGCCTGTGCGAGCCTGGCTCAGGTCTCTATCACCCACTGAACAGCCCCATGGTGGATGCCGAGTTCATAACGGTGGCTGAGCTCCGAGGAGCCGTGGATGGCCCTGTGAACACCGAAAGGGTCGAGGTAGACCTGGGGGCAATGTCACGCCGTCTCAAGGGGATGGCGCGCTATTATGGCGCCGTGCTGGCGGGGATCGCGCCGCTGAATCCGGCCCATGTCTACAGCCACGTCGGACGGGGGGCGGGGACGTATGGCGAGGAGATCAAGCTGGATCACCCCTACGCCCTGGCCTTCGCCGTGGAGATGGATCACTTCATGGTCAACCAGGCGCCCGGTACCCCCACCGTGGTGGAGACGGCAAAACAGTACCTCGAAGCAGGAAAGATCGCTATCGTCATCGCCCACTACATCCGCTCCTTGGGCTATTCGGCGCGGGCGCACGTGGACGGCAACTACCGTGTGATCCTCCCACCCATCGCCGCCGATGCCGGCCTGGGCGAGGTCGGCCGCATGGGCATCCTGATGTCGCCCGAATATGGGGCCCGCATGAGGCTGGGCGCAGTGACTACGGACATGCCTCTAGTGCCTGACAAGCCGGCACCCCACGGCATCGTGGACTTCTGCGAGCGGTGCTTGAAGTGCGCCGACAATTGTCCCTCGGGAGCGATCACCAGAGGCGAGCGGGCGGTGCTGCACGGGGCTGAGAAGTGGGTGCTCGATGCCGACAGGTGCTACGAGTTCTGGCGCAGGGTGGGCACCGACTGTGCCATTTGCATGAAGGTCTGTCCCTACAGCAAGCCCGGCACCTTCATCCACAACGTGATCCGCTTTGCGGCTGAGCGGTCCGTCATCGCGCGCCGGGTATCCATCTGGGCCGATGACGTCTTCTATACTCGTCGCCCACGCTCCAAGTTGCTGCCTGATTGGATGGAGTCCCCTTAGTGGCTACCTTTGCGAAGGTTGCAAAGTGACTTCGCAGCGAAGTGACACGCGATAACCGACGGTGATTCTGCCGCGAAACTGGCTCACAAACCTTCGCCAGGGTCAAATTTGAAATTCCTGGGGCCCGCTTCAACCGATTGCGTACAAGTTGGTTCTGTGGTACAATCGGCGTACGTGATGGATGTCGTGAACCACGCAAGAGCTTCTATTGAGGTCGTTGACACGACTTGGCCAGAGGGGAGGTGTGATTCCATGCAAGATGCGGTGCTAGAAGGGCGAGTCACCAATCTGGAAGAACTCATGGCGCAGTTGCTGACTACTGTCGATCGAGTGGAGCACCAGATCGAGCGAACAGATCGCCAGATCGAGCGAACAGAGAGCAATCTTGATCGATTGTCCAATGAGATGCGCGATTTCAAGGACGAGATGCGCGATTTCAAGGACGAGATGCGCGATTTCAAGGACGAGATGGGTGATTTCAAGGACGAGATGGGTGATTTCAAGGATGAGATGGGCGATTTCAAAGACGAGGCGCGCAAATCCAGCCGTGAGATGAGCAAGAAGTGGGGCGAGTTGTCCAACAAGATGGGTACAATGGCTGAAGATCTGGTCGCGCCCAGCATCGAGCGTATCTTGCGCACCACCGTTGGTTGTCCCCATGATCAGGTCGATTTCGTGACCGTGCGCATGCGAAAGCGACATCCTGTCAGCAGTCACGAGCAGGAGTTTGACGTGATGGCCGGCTGCGGGGAGTATCTGCTCATCAACGAGACGAAAAGCCGGCTGGACCCGGAGGCCGTGAAGGACTTCGCTGACCTGTTGCCGCAGGTCCACGAGTTCTTCCCTGAACATGCCGGCCAGCAGATCATCGGCGCCATTGCGTCCCTGTACGTGGACGAGAGCCTCGTGCGGTACGGAGAACGACTGGGGCTGATCGTACTGGGGTTCGGCGAGGACGTCATGGAGGTGTTGAACACGCCAGGGTTCAAGCCCAAGTCGTTTAAGCCGCAGCAACCGGCGAATGTTGAGAAATGCGGAAAAATGGGGTCGGTGGGGCGGCCGCCCCACCGACCCCATTTTTCCGCACTCCTCAACTGCGAGGTTTGCCTGTCTTGACCATTGTGGTGTAAAATTATTGTCGGTATATTGATCATTCCAAGAAACGGCGCCGCAGCAATGATTGCAGGCGCCGTGTGGTAGTTATAGGCAAGTGTAAAGAAAAGGCATGGCATTCAATCCACAGAATCCCGTAATCGTTCAGAGTGACAAAACCGTCCTCCTGGAAGTTGATAACGACCGCTACGAAGATGCGCGAGATACATTAGCTCGCTTTGCTGAGCTGGAGAAGAGCCCCGAATACGTTCACACGTACCGGATCACGCCCCTCTCGTTATGGAACGCGGCCGCCGCCGGCCTCTCTGGCGAGCGCATCAACGAAGACCTGGCGCGTTTTGCTAAATACCCGGTGCCCGACAACGTCCTCGTCGATATCACGGACTACATCTCACGCTACGGGCGGGTCAAGCTGACATTGGAAGACGGCAAGCTGCTGCTGATTTCCGACGACCCGGCTTTGATGACCGAGCTAGGCCGGCATAAGCTCGTCGATCCCCTCATCGAGGAACGGGTGAGTGCCACACGGTTTCGCATCAATCCGGCCCAGCGTGGGCACATCAAGCAAGTCTTGCTGCAGGTCGGGTATCCAGCCGAAGATCTGGCCGGCTACGTCGAGGGGGCGCGGCTGGAGCTTCAGCTCCTTGACTATTGCCAGGCGACGGGCGAGCCGTTCGTGCTCCGAGGCTATCAACAAGAGGCCGCTGACGTCTTCTACGCCGGCGGCGCAGCCCACGGTGGCAGCGGCGTCATCGTGCTGCCCTGCGGGGCCGGCAAGACCATGGTCGGCATGGCGGCGATGGAGAACCTCCAGAGTGCCACGTTGATCCTGACCCCGAACACCGTCGCCGTGCGTCAGTGGATCGATGAACTGTTGGACAAGACCACGCTGACTAAAGAGGAGATCGGCGAATACACCGGCAGCCGGAAAGAAATCAGGCCGGTGACCATCAGCACCTACCAGATTTTGACTTACCGGCCGCGCAAACGTAACGGAACCGATCTGCGCTCCGAGTTCCCACACTTCGCCTTGTTCGATCAACTGGACTGGGGCCTCATCATCTACGACGAGGTGCACCTGCTGCCGGCCCCCGTCTTTCGCATCACGTCCGAGATTCAGGCGCGGCGCCGGCTGGGCATGACGGCGACCTTGGTCCGCGAGGATGGCTTGGAGGGCGACGTCTTCTCGCTGGTCGGGCCGAAGCGTTACGACGTGCCCTGGAAGGAGCTGGAAAGCCAGGGCTGGATCGCCACAGCCGAGTGCCATGAGATCCGCATCCCGCTGCCGGACGAGCTGCGCATGGAGTACGCCATGACACCGAAGCGGCAGAAGTACCGCTTTTCGGCCGAGAATCCGAAGAAAATCGATGTGCTCAAGCAGCTTCTGCACAAGCATCGCGAAGATACAGTGTTAGTCCTTGGCATGTATTTGGACCAACTCGAAAACATTGCTGAGAAGATCGATGAGCCCGTCATTACTGGCAAGACGCCGGTTCGGGAACGACGGAAGCTGTATGCAAAACTGCGTGAAGGTGAGATCAACACACTCGTCCTGTCCAAGGTCGGCAACTTCTCCATCGATCTGCCCGACGCCAACGTAGCGATTCAAGTGTCCGGCACCTTCGGGTCCCGCCAGGAAGAGGCGCAACGGTTAGGTCGAATTCTGCGCCCGAAGCGAAACGGTCTGCTGGCGCACTTCTACGCCTTGGTCACCCACGATACCGTGGATCAGGAGTTCGCGGCCAACCGACAGATGTTCCTGACGGAGCAGGGCTATCGCTACGACATTCTCTACTCCGACGAAGTTGCTGACTTCGAGCCGGCTCTCCTCGCAACCCGCGCACGACGAGACGGTCGCCGTGCACTACCTGTCCCTGAGGCTTAATCGATGTTCGACTTCGAAGATGCGCTCGGCGTCCTGGGTACGTTGACGGAAGACGGCCTTAGCGGTATGTTCGAGCCGCAGAACATCGCCGGCGGTCGGCAACTGTTTGAAGCCGGCCGCGTAGAGGATCGGGAAGTCATTAGCGAAGCTGGGTTGGGTGTTGGCCTCGAGGCTATCGTCGACGATGGTGAGTGGTACTTGCCCAATGTCTTTGCTGAGGGCCCGGATACGATCTCGTTCATGTGCGATTGTCCCGAGGATGGCAGTTGCCGGCACGTGGCAGCGCTGCTGTTCGCGTGGTTGGAAGCACCCGACTCTTTTATCCCGCCCACGGGAGGCGGGTTCCTGGACATGGCGATGAATCTCGAGTCGGTGCGCGACACGCTGTCGGCGAATGTGCCTGACTTTGATCGCCTCATGAATATGCTGGAGTCAGATGAGATGGATCTTCCGGTAGATGTGGCCGACATGAGTGTAGATGAGCTTCAGGCTGTGGCCTCGATCACTCCCGCGCCGGAGGGTCTCGCAGGGATGGCCGAAGAAGTCGACGAAGGGGTTCGACAGCTTCTCCAAGGACTCACAGTTTCGCGACTGCGGGAAATCGCTCGGCGCCGTGACTTTGAGCTGCACGGAACGCGCAAAGACGACATCATCGATCAATTGACGTCGTCATTGCGTGAGACGACGGGGCAGCCGAATTTCCTGGCCGACCTGACACGTGACGCGTATGAGTTGTTCCGCATGCTCAACACGGTGTTCGGTGTCCGCCAGTTCCTGGTATGGGATAGCGTGCAGTGGGCCTGGGATCAACACGATGCGCTCGAGGGGGATGTTGGCGCAGTGCAGAACGCATTCGATAGCTTGCAAGAGTACGGTTTGCTGTGCCCCTGCAATCAGCCGGCGCACAGCAGTGGCGAACATTATCACTGGCTGCCGTACTTGGCGGAGGTGCGTCTGCCCGTCGTTAAGCTGTCGGTCAAGGTGTACCCCGAGGGAAAGGTCCGTGGCCTCTCGAAGCGTGAAGCGACGACGTCGTTGCCGGCGGCAGTGGCCACGTTGGTGGCATTTGGCGAACATCGCAAGCTCCACCTCCGCGAGCTGCGCCCGCGCCACCGACAGGCTGGCTATTACCCCTGGCTGGGTGAGTGGGACCACGATCCGGAAGAGATCGAACAGCTCATGCAGGGCGCCCAGGGACTGTACCCTGCTCCCGCCGGCATTGTTCTATCTGTCCCGCTATTCCAATCGCTGCTGACGGATGAGGACCTCGGTGATCTGGCCCAGTGGCTCGACAGCCAGCGGGATTTTGCCAGTTGGCTAACCCTGATGGCGGTGGCGGCGGGCGTTCTGACATCGCCGACCGCCGATCGGACGCCATTGGCTGTTCAACATGATCAGTGGAGCGAGTGGTACAGCCTCTCGCCCGAAGCACAGTTGCGGTTGCTGCTCAGTATCTGGCGCCGGCACGCGGGCAGCATGGCGGAATTGGCCTTGGCTCACCAGCGGAAGCCGAATCTACGTGTGCAGCGCACGGCGTCGTACCTTCAACAGTTCTCCCCGGAGGATTTGGCGCTCGAGCTCACGACGGCCCGAGGGTTTGTCACGCGGTTGCTCCAGGAATTGCCGGCCGACGTCTGGTACGACTGGTTCTCTTTCGCCGAAGCGGTTCGCCGGATGGATCCTCACTTCTTACACAACTACTTTGGCGTGGACGTCTGGGGCTTTACCGTCAAGGAAGGCAAGCGGCTCGACCCATCCCGTCGCGCCGACTGGGATCGCGGATACCGCCCGGTATTGGCAGCCTTCCTCGAAGGGCCGTTACGCTGGCTGGGCGTCGTCGATGTGGGGTACAAGGGGCCCAACTTGGTAGCCTTCCGTCTGACCTCAACTGGCGCCTGGCTGTTGCGGGGCGAGGGCCGGCCTACGGCACTGATGCCGGACGCGGAGCGAGCGCCTGTTGTGTGGCTGGACGACGGCAGGTTTCACGCACGGCCAGGCCCTGCGAGTGCCGCCATCCTGGCGCTTGCCGGCGGCGCCTTGGCCACACCAACCCGAGAAGCTTTTGTCTACGAGCTGTCGAACCAAGGCGTCCAGGAAGTATTTTCGCAAGGTATAGAGCCGACCGTCATCTTCGATAGGTTCAGACAAGCCGGCGCCCCTGCGCCTGACGCGACGCGAGAACGCATCGACGATCTGTGGTCGCGCTTCGGGCACGTACACCTCTATGCTAAGCTCACCATCTTGGAACTCGCCGACGACACAGCCTTGCGTGAACTTCTGGCCAACACCAAGCTCCGCCGGCACGTCGTCCACCGGTTCTCGCCACGGCTCGTTGTCGTGGAGGACAGCGCCGTCGATGAGTTAGTTGAGGAATTGGTCAAGAAGGGGTACACTCCAAAGGTCGGTGAACAGTGAACTTATACGTAATACACCTTGAGTTGACGGGCGCTCAACAGCGCCCCACGGATGGAA
>JAANWY010000286.1 GCA_018263655.1 Anaerolineales bacterium
AAATTCGGTTCAGAAACAGCCTTTTGCTCACCGAAGGTCTCCTGACCGAGGCGAACGGGGCTCGGTCAGGAGACCTTCGCCCAGCACGCCAGGTAATTTAACATTGTCAAGTTACTCTGCAGGAAAATAATCATCCCAGAATTCGCGGATTTCGGGTGGTGTCCCACCTACGGTGTTGGCAGCTTTTTGGGACAGTTATTTACTTGCAGTTCCCTTGAGGCCGAATAACTCGGAGTTGAGATGCAGCGTTACGTAATCATCCATTATCACGAAATTGCACTGAAGGGGCGCAACCGCCCGCGGTTCGAGAGACAGCTTCTGGAGAACGTCTTGGCTCGGACCGAGGGGCTGGGGGTGCGCGCCGGCCGCCGGCTGCCCGGCCGGCTGGTGCTGACGCTGGCGCCGGACGCCTCGTGGCGGGCGATACGTGAGCGCACAGAGACCGTGTTTGGCATCGCGTACCTCGCGCACGCCTACCGTACGCCGCTGGATTTGGACGCGCTGCGAGATGCCGTAGTAGAGGCTGTTCCCCAAGAAGATTATGAGACCTTCGCCATTGACACGAAGCGTGGCAACAAGCGCTTTCCCCTCAAGTCCTATGAAGTGAACGCCGACATCGGGGCTGCGGTCGAAACGCACACCGGCAAGGCTGTCGATCTGGACAATCCGGATCTAACGGTTTCGATTGAGATCCTGTACAAGCAGATGTTTTTCTTCTTCGATCGGGTGGAGGGCCCAGGGGGGTTGCCGGTCGGCGTCAGTGGCCGGGTGGCGTGTCTCCTGTCGGGCGGCATTGATTCGCCGGTGGCTGTGTACAGCATCTTGAAGCGGGGGTGTGAGGCGTTCTGTGTCCATTTCCACGGGCACCCCTATGTAACCCGTACCTCCGAAGTCAAGTCTATCGAGCTAGTGCGGCAGTTGGTACGCTATGGCGCATCGCCCTACCTCTGGTCGGTGCCTTTCGGGCCGCTCCAGCACGAGGTGATGCAGCGTGTGCCGGAGAAGTTACGGGTGGTGGTGTATCGCCGGCTGATGGCCCGTATCGGTCAACGCCTTGCGGAACAGGACGGCGCCGCTGCGCTTGTCACGGGTGAGAGCCTGGCCCAGGTGGCATCGCAGACCCTCCCCAATTTGGCGACGATCGAGTCGGCTGTCTCCATCCCCATCTTACGCCCTCTGATTGCTTGGGATAAGGTGGAAATCGTGAGGCAAGCTAAAGCCATCGATACGTACGATATTTCGATCTTGCCTGGTGAAGATTGTTGTCAGTTGTTCGTGCCGCGCCACCCGGCCACGGCGACTACGATTGTGGAGGTGGAGGAGGCGGAAGGCCGGCTCGACGTGGAGAGTCTGGTGACGCGCGGGACCGAGACCGTCAAGCGAATTGACGTACGCGAGATGAGTGTCGGGGCCGGCGAGATGCTGTCGGCGCTAGCGACTTTCTGACTTGGCTGGTACAGCTCGGCGGAAATCCTTCACCAGTTAGATCAAGACAGCATTCCTTCGACAGGCTCAGGACGTCGCAAGTTCGAGCGTCCTGGACGCTGAAACTTGTTTCAGGCCTGCCTGTGCGTGGGCAGACAGATCTCGAGTGTTTGGCCCTGCACCTACTTGACATTGGGCTTATGGGGAAACTCCTGCTGTCGCGTTTCTGCTTGCGCCGGCACCCCGTTTGTGCTACACTGACCACGATTTGATCCCCGCCTGTCATTCACATTCGCAAAGGACTGCACTCCTTATGGACGAACAAGCAACATCATCCCCCGGTGCTGCCAAAGCGCTAAAGGTTCTCTTCCTGTCGGCCGAGGTCGATCCGTTTGCCAAGACCGGCGGGCTGGCTGACGTAGCCGGCTCGCTCCCGAAGGCCCTCCGGCGCATGGGGCACGACATTCGGGTCGCCATGCCGGCCTACGGTCGCATCGACAGAGAGCGTTTCGGACTGGACCCGATTGTCGATCCATTCCCAATCCCGATGGGCGCCGAGACGCGGCCGGCCACAATCTATCAGTCGATGATGGGTGACGGTGTCCCCGTCTATTTCACGGGCAACGCGCACTACTTCGATCGTGAAAACATCTATGGGTACGAGGACGATGCCGATCGCTTTGTCTTCTACTGCCGCGCGGCGCTCGAAATGTGCCGGCGCATAGACTGGCAGCCGGACGTTGTCCACTGCAACGATTGGCACACCGGCATTGTGCCCAATTGGCTGCACACCGTCTACGCCGAGGACGCGTTCTTCAAGGAGACGGCGACCGCCTACACCATCCACAATTTGCAGTACCAGGGCATCTATGACCGGCATGTGCTGCGCGTTGCCGGCATCGAAGAATACGGCTTCGTCGTTCATTCTGAAGTGCCACAGAACCTGAATGAGGTCGTGGACCTCATGGCGCGCGGCATTCTGTTTACCGACGTCATCAACACAGTGAGTCCAACCTATGCCGAGGAGATTCTGACCCCCGAGTTCGGCGAAGGACTCGATCCGTTGCTGCGTGATCGCCAGGGTGACTTGTATGGTATCTTGAATGGCATCGACACTGAGGAGTGGAATCCGGCGACGGACGATCAGATCGCGGCGACCTACGACGTGGATTCGCTTGAGCGGCGCGCGGAGAATAAGCTGGCGCTGCAGGCGGATGTCGGTTTGCCACAGAATTCGGATGTGCCGGTGATTGGCATCATCACCCGCCTCGCTGATCAGAAAGGGCTCGACATTTTGGAGGAGGCTATTGATCACATTCTGGATCTGGACGTGCAATTTGCCTTGCTGGGCGTGGGTGAGCGGCACTATCATAATCTGTTCCAGCGGGTGGCAGACGAGTACCCGAGCAAGGCCGGCATCACGTTGACGTTTAACGCCCCGCTGGCCCGCAAGATATATGCCGGCAGCGACATGTTCCTGATGCCCTCGCGCTTCGAGCCCTGCGGGCTAGGCCAGATGCTGTCCATGCGCTACGGCAGTGTGCCCATCGTGCGTGCCGTCGGAGGGTTAGCGGACACGGTCTTCGACTACAACCCGCGGACTGGTGAAGGGAATGGCTTCGTGTTCACCGACTACGATCCGTGGGCGCTGTTCGCTGCCGTGGTCCGCGCCGTCGAGATCTACAGGCACACCGATGCGTGGCGTCAGGTGCAAATCCGAGGGATGCACACTGACTTCTCGTGGGAGAACTCGGCTCAGCAGTACGTGACGTTGTATCAGCGCGCCCTCAAAGCATTGCATGAGCCGCGCAGCCCAGTCGAGTACCAGGTGATTGAAGACCGGCCCATAGACCGGGAGCCGGCGTCTGAATAGAATTCAGTCGACGTCCCGGTCGAGGATGATGGTCACCGGGCCATCGTTGAAGATCTTCACCAGCATCATGGCCCCGAATGCGCCGGTTTCGACGGGCAGGCCGGCTTCGGCCAAGAACTTGGCGAACTTGTCGCAGAGCGGCTCGGCGACTTTCGGGTGAGCGGCCTTGGTGAAGCTGGGCCGGCGCCCCTTGCTCGCATCGCCGTAGAGCGTGAACTGCGGCACCACCAAAGTCTCCGCCCCCACGTCCAGTGCTGACAGGTTAAGCTTGCCATCAGAATCCTCAAAGATGCGCAAGTTGGCGATTTTGTCGGCCAGCCAACGCGCTTCGGTCCACGTATCATCCTCGCGCACGCCCAGCAGGATCACCAACCCCTTCTCAATCTGTCCGACGGTTTCACCATTGACGGTGACCGAACCTTCAGTTACGCGCTGTACCACTGCTCGCATGTCGCCTCCCTCCGTGAAGTGTCAGTCTCTTGCGTATTGCGCTCACTTGCGCCCCACTATGGTAACACGGACAGATGGTGTCGTCCAACCGACAACCGAAAGGGTTGCCGTAGCCTTCACAATTGTTTTAGATAATTTTCACGCTGATGTGTTGATTATCACGTCGAGAGATCGTATACTAAGCGTCGACTGGTCACATTGCAGGAATGCTGCGGATATCGGACGAAATCTGCTATAATGACCCAGGTGTGTTTGTTGGCCTGTTGGCCGCCTACGCTGATTAAGGAGGAAATCCTCGATATGAGAATACCCGCTACACGGAAGCTAACGTTGGTCATGGTTGTCGTTGTCGCGTTCATGGCACTCTTGGGCTCAGTCTGGTTCGTGAATCAGGTGAGCGCCGGCAGCGCTGCCACGCCGGCGTTCTCTTCACCACAGACAATTGCTCCTCTCGACGACGACCCGGAGCCCGAGATCGATAAGATTGTGCCCGACGAAGGAGAACCGGGCCAGACGCTGGATGTTGTGATCACCGGTGAGAATACCCACTTCAGCAGCGACTCAGACGTGACTTTCTTGCCCCCCGCCGGCCCAGTGGGAGGCATCACGGTACTTTCAACGACTGTTTCCAGCGACGCGGAGATGACGGTAACCATTGAGATCGCACCTGATGCCCGTCCTGGTAAGCGCGCCGTCGTGGTCGCTACACCGCTCGCCATAGGTCGCGAACGCGTGGTTGAAAGAGATGGCTTCGAGGTGGAGGGGGGAGACGATGACCCACCGCACGGAGCCCACCGCGAGGGTACGATCATAGAGATCAACGTGGTCAACACTGACACGGCCACCATCGTGGTCGAGGACGAAGATGGTGACCACAACGAAGATGGTGACCACGACGGCGAGTCCCTGGCGCCTTCCGATTCGGTTACCTGGACGGTCCACATCACCGCCGCGACCCGGATCCGCTTTAAGCACGACGGGCCGGCTACCATCGCCGATCTGGAGGTGGGCCAAGAAGTAAAGGTGGTTGGCCAGTTACAGGCCGATGGCAGCGTTCTGGCCCACAAGATCCGCATTGAGCAAGATGACGAGGACGAGGAACGCGAGGTCGGATTCCGTGGCGCTATCGAGGAGATTATTACGGGAACAAATACGCTGACCCTCACCGTGCAAGTGGGGGCAGGCCCATTGACCCTGACGGTGATTGTCGATGATGAGACGGAGATTGAGGGGCCGGATGATACGCCTCTGACACCAGCAGATTTGGAAGTCGGGCAAGAGGTCAAGGGCAAGGGTACTGTCTTGGGTTCGCGTACTGTTCTATACGCCACCGAGATCGAAGTCTTGGAGGAAGACGACGACCATCGGCAGGCAGTGCGCTTCGAGGGCACGATCAAGAGCTTGCCGCAAGATCCGCCAATTGGTGAGTGGGTGGTGGAGCTCGAAGGCCATTCAGAGATGACGGCGACGTTGATCGTGACAGAGCGGACCCAGATCGTGCCGCCGCACATCGAGCCGGCGGTGGGAGATGAAGTCGAAGTCGTCGCGCTCCGGCAGGCGGACGGGACGCTGCTGGCGCTGGTGATCCACGTGGAGAAAGAGGGCGACCGCCCGCCGCGTCCGGTGGAATTCCGCGGTACGGTCGTGACTGGAACGGTGTCAGTGACGTCTACCTTACCCCTCACAATCTGGGTGAAAGTTGGTATGCACGATGGAGTGGCCCGCGTGGTCGAGGTCCGCATCGACGAGCGGACGCGTATCGAAGATGAGGGTCTGCCAATCGAAGAGGGTGATCGCGTCAAGGTGCGGGGCTTCTTGAAGGGCGACATTGTGGTAGCGCTGCGGATCGAGGCCGAAGACGATGAAGACGACCGAGAAGTCGAGTTCAAGGGCCGCATCCAGCGCATGACGGATAGCCTGTGGGTCGTCGGCGGTTTCACCGTGCAGATCACAGATACTACGGTGATTACGGGAGCGACGCCGGCTGTCGGGTTGATTGCCGAAGTCGAGGGCACGCGTCGGGGACCGCGGACCATGCTCGCAAAGCGGATCGAGGTCGAGGATCATGGCGCCGGCCACAGGCGAGTCGTGATTCGCGGAACGATCATCACTGGAACGCTAACCGACCCGTACAGCGGCACCTGGGAGATCGACGTGATGGGTGGAGACACCATATCCGTCGAAGTGACGGCGGACACGGTGGTTAATCGGCATCACAGCGGAGGCACGGTGGAAGCCGGCATGCTGGTCGAAGCGATCGCCGTGCTTCAACCAGATGGCGCCCTGGTTGCCAAGCGCGTTCGCGTCTTCTTGGATGACTGATGCGTCACATTCTCCTCCTCCTGACGTTGGTTGGGACGGTCAGTGTGCTCGGGGCATCCTCGGCTCAGGCCGGGGATGCCCTGGCATACGCCGGCCAGCAGATCGCGGTTGAGGATAGGGCAGCAGCCTGGTCCTCACCCACCAACCTGTCCAACAGTACGGCCAACTCCCGGGCGCCGGACTTGGCGGTCACTGCCGGCGGCGTGGTTCACGTGGTGTGGGAAGAAGAGGGCGGCCTCTATCACACCTTCGGCAAGGGCGACTCATGGTCGGCGCCGGCTGAGATCTTCCTCGGCGACAGCGCCTCCCTGGTCGCCGGCAGCGGTGACAGTGTGCACATGGCCTACGTCTCCGAGTCGGGCGCGACGTTCGACGTCTTCTACGCGCGCTGGAACGGCGCCGAGTGGACCTTGCCCGTCAATGTCTCGCGCACGACGGCTGTCTCCTCGACGCCCGTCATCGTACGCACACCAGGCGGCCCCCTCCACGCCATCTGGGTCGAGAACACAGGCGGTACGCAGACTCTCTATCACGGTCAGTCCAGTAACGGAAACGCCTGGTCGATCTTTCCCCTGCCCAGTGGCAGCGGCAGCGCGCCGGCCGCAGCCGGCGCCGGCGGCGACGTCGTTCACTTGGCCTGGCAGAGCGCCGACCCTCTCACAGATTTAGGTGAGATTTGGTACGCGCAGTTCAGCGACGGTTCCTGGTCTCTACCGGAGAACGTCTCCGACAGCCCGGATGAAGCTTCTGCGGTGCCGACCGTTGCAGCCGGACCTGATGGGTCCGTTCATATTGCCTGGCAGGAAGGT
>JAANWY010000287.1 GCA_018263655.1 Anaerolineales bacterium
GCTCGTGCCGGTCGGCCAGCCGATGTGGCTTACCAGGAAGTCATGGGAGGCATGTATGATAGTCTGCGTGACATGTTCCTAGCTGTCACTTCCTACGTGGCCTCGCCGACGGAAACTGAGACCGTCCGCTTCACCGAGGCAGTGGTCGGTTTTCGCCAGCAGCACGATCGGTTTCAGGCGCTGGCGGTGACCCCACAAGAACTCGCCTGGTCCGAGGAAATCGACCGCTCGTTCGATGAAATCGAAACACTAGGGTCACGTCTCATCAGCAGACGGGATCAGCAACAGACTCAATTTGCCAACTTCGCCGCGACACTTTTCCACGCCGGTCAGGAAATCCTGGTGGGCCAAATCCAGCCTCAGGCAACCCGGAACTTGGCAACGGTCCAGCAGCAAATGCTGGGTAGCCTCAATTTTGCCGTGACCGCGAGTCTACTCATTGCCCTGTCTGTATCCGTCTTAGCCGGCGTCTTGACCGTTCCCCTGCTACGGCAGATGGACGCCGGCATCTTGGCCCTGCTGCAGGGGGCAGAGCGTGTGGCGATTGGTAAGCTGGACGCGCCAGTACGCGTGCCCGGCCGCAGCGAACTGAGCCAACTGGCCCAGGCGTTCAACGCTATGATGACGGACTTGGCCGCTCGCGAACGTCATCTCAAAGCCCGTCATTCCGAGTTGGAGGCGCTGCGTGAAGTCAGCTTACAACTGACGAGCACCCTTGACCCGGACCAAGTGCTAGATACTGTAGCTGTCAGCGCCCTAACTCTGGTGGAAGCTACCGAGGTTCACATCTTCGTGGGTGACACTTCGGGTGACAACCTCAAGTTTGCCGCCAGCGCATGGCGGGACGAGACTGATCACCCCCCATCAAGACAGCCACGACCAGACGGCCTGGTTGCCACAGCCGCCAGCACCGGCCAGCCACAGGTGATCAACCACGCTGACGCACACCCCCTATATGATACTCCAGAGGCGCGCGGCTGGGATATCAAAGCTGCGGCCGCCTTCCCACTCAGGCTGAGCGAACAGAACTTGGGCGTATTCAACATCTCGTTCGACGACCACTGTACCTTTGGTGAAGATGACCTCCGTATCTTGAGCTTGCTGGCTGACCAGGCCGCCATTGCCCTGGAGAATGCTCGGCTGTATAAGAGTCTCGCGGACAGGGGGTCGCGACTGCACACGCTAGCCGAGAAGCTGGCGCACGTCCAAGAAGAAGAGCGCAAGCTGGTCGGCCTGGATTTGCACGATGGTCTGACCCAACTGCTGCTGAGTGCCAACATGCATCTAAACACGCTGGCCGACCTGTCCGATGGGCTCCGGAATCAGGCCAGAACGGAACTTGCTATGACTCGCGCCCGCCTTCGTGAAGCCATCGAGGAAGCCCGGCGGGTCGTCTCGGAGCTTCGCCCAACCGCCCTCGAAGAGTTTGGCTTGGTTGGTGGGCTGCGGCATTACGTTACGGAGACGGCGCAAGTTGAGAACTGGGAGGTTGACTTCGTCGCTGAGCCGGCCCGGGTGAAGTTGGCGCCGGCCATCGAGACAGCCATCTTTCGGATCACCCAGGAGGCGCTCAGCAACGCTCGCAAGCATGCCGGCGCAACCAAGATGCGTGTCAGTCTGCAAGCCACGGAGACCGATGTAACCCTCAGTGTGCAGGACTGGGGCCG
The DNA here is from genome assembly GCA_018263655.1 of Anaerolineales bacterium. Classification (GTDB taxonomy): domain Bacteria; phylum Chloroflexota; class Anaerolineae; order Epilineales; family JAANWY01; genus JAANWY01. Next base: position 1,668 of record JAANWY010000287.1, read on the forward strand.
TGGGTTCGATCCGGCCGCCATTTCAGAGGAAGATCAGCAACTGGGCCTGGTTGGCATGCACGAGCGGGCCGCTCTGTTAGGTGGGGAGTGTCAGATCGAAAGCCAGCCGGGCCAGGGTGCGCGGGTCTGGGTACGGGTACCAATTCAACAATGAGGAGAACAGGTGACTGAGCCCGACAAACCAGATATCACGATCCTGATTGCCGACGACCACACGATGGTGCGCGAGGGCTTGTGCAGCATGCTGAACGCGCCCGGATTGCACATCGTCGGGGAGGCCGGCAATGGTCGTGAGGCTGTTGAGCAGGTCAAGGCTCTGGCCCCAGACGTTGTGTTGATGGACATCCGCATGCCCGATATGGACGGCATTGAAGCACTCGAGGCTATCCGGAATGCCGAGTCTCCTACGCGGGTGATTATGGTCACCACGTATCGGAGCGCCGCCTATCTCCTACGCGCCCTGGCGGCCGGCGCAGCCGGCTTCGTCCTGAAAGACATTCCCCGCGACGCGTTGCTGGCCACTGTGCGGGCTGTAGCTACTGGCGCCACAGAGGTCGATCACCAGTTCCTCCAACGGGCACTGCGTGACCTGAACGAGGCTAATGAGCTGTCTGTGGAAGACACGGAGTTGCCAGAAGAACTGACCCCCCGTGAGATGGATGTCCTGTGGCTGCTTGCAGAGGGCCTGACTAACTCAGCTATCGCTCAGGCACTCGGCCTAAGCCCGGGTACAATCAAGGGCTATGTGCAAACTATCCTCCAAAAACTCAACGCCGCCGATCGCACCCAAGCTGCCGTGAAGGCCGTTCGCATGGGTCTGGTGAAATAACTATCCCCCCCCGTGAACCACCCCTCCAAATAGAGGGGGGAAAACCCGTCATCTGGTAGTGTTGTCAGGCCGCCCTTTGTGGTATACTGAATGGAATGAGCCAGACCACTTCCGTTAGCGTGCGCCCCCCGTCAGGTACCGCTTGGCTTTCCCCACGTGTTGTCAAGTACTTGCGCCGTGTTATTCTTTATGTACTCCTTATCTTGGCCGTGCTCTGGGCGGTATTACCGATGTTCTGGGTTTTCGTTTCCTCCATCAAGCCCGATACGGAAACGTACGCCTTCGAGCAGACCATCTTGCCGCGTCACCCAACGTTGCAAAACTACGTCACGCTGTTCCGCATCACACAGTTTGGTCGTTGGTTGAAGAACAGCGCCATCCTGTCTACATTGACCACACTGCTGGTGATCGCCTTCTCGGCCACGGCGGCCTACGCTATGACGCGCTTCCGCTTTCGCCTTTTCGACCTCTTGGGGCGGATGACGCTGCTGGCCTACATGATGCCGCCCATTATTCTCGTGGTGCCCATTTTCTTTGTGCTTTTTCAGCTTGGGCTGACTAACTCTCGCATTGGGTTGCTGCTCGTTTACACCGGTATTCGGCTGCCCGTCGGATTGTGGATGCTGCGCTCGTATTTTCAAGGCATCCCGATAGAACTAGAGGAAGCGGCCATGATAGATGGCGCCACCCGCTTCGAGGCATTCCGCAAAGTAATCCTGCCGCAGGCAATGCCGGGCATGATATCGACGGGCATCTTCACCTTCAGCGTCACCTGGCAAGAGTTCCTGTTTGCTTCGATCTTGATTTTCAGTGCCAAGAAGCAGACGTTGAGCGCCGGCGTGTCCACGTTTCTTTCTGAGGACTGGATATACTCCTGGGGCGTGCTGATGGCCGCCGGGGTGATGATCAGCTTGCCGTTGGCGGTCTTCTACATCTTCCTGCAGCGCTATCTCATTGCCGGCTGGGGCGGCGGCGCGATGAAGGGATAGGCAGCTATGTCGGTTGTGGATTCGGATTGCACATTGGTTTTGGCAAATCGCAATCCAGGTTCGTAGTCAGCCACGGAGGCGAAGCCGGAGTGGCGTCCCGGCGTCCTGCGGTACTACGCCGGCACTCCACTGCGTTCCGGACGGATGTGCGCATCCGCGCTCACTACGAACGGGCTTTGCGATTTACCGAGTCTATGGGGATTCCAGAATTTAAAACCTCCCAAAAACCTAAAGATTTCCAGGGGAAATAGGCCGTTTTTGGGAGGTTTATTTCCCTGGAAGTCCCTATGGGTTGCAAGTCGGCTGCATATTGCTTGATCGCATTGCGGCACAAGTGACACTTACCGCTCAGCGGCTGGATCGCCAGATCCAGCCGGAGCGAAGTGCGACTTTTACCCTAATGCGTTTGATCACCGAAGGTCTCCTGCCTGCGCGTCGCACGCAGACAGGCCTGACCGAGGCGAAAGAGGCGAAACGGGCCCTTCGTCAGGCTCAGGACGCCGCTCGGTCGGGAGACCTTCGCCCATCAAGACTGCGTGTACAAACAGACTACTCGCAGACGTAATCTCAAAGTTGGCGTAAGCCTTAGAGAGGAAAGGAGAAAAGCCCAATGAAACGACTCGCTTGGCTCGTTGTGCTCATCTTGCTGGTGTTGGTTGCGTGTGCTCAACCGGCCCCGCAGACGGTAGAGAAAGAGGTCGTCGTCACCGCCACACCGGGACCGGAGACGGGACCCAGAACCCTCACATTCTTCACCACCGAAGCCGACCCTCCTCAGTTGGAGAGTCTGGCAGAGATCATCGACGAATATCACGAGACCCACCCGGATGTCTTCATCGACGTGGTCACCGGTACGCCGGCCACACGCGGCGCGCGCATCGCCACCCTGCTGGCCGCCGGAGCCGACGCCGGCATCTTCGAGATTGAGGCCGCCTTCACCCGACAGTGGGCCGAGGCCGGATACCTCATGCCCCTTGACGACGTCTTTGAGGGCATCGGTGGCGTGGATGAGTATGTGCCTGGCAGTTACTATGAACTCAAGGACACCGTCTACGCGCTGCCCTACGCGACCAGCGTTTACGGGCTGTGGTATCGCAAGGACCTGCTCGAGGAAGCCGGGATCGAGCCGCCTACCAACTATGAAGAGTTGCTGGCGGCGGCGGAGACGCTGACCAAGCCTGGGGAGGGCCTCTACGGCATCGCCCTACCCGGTTCCACCAACGCCTCGGTCAACTTCTTCTCCACCTTCCTGTGGCAGAATTGCCAGGACTACTTCACGCCCCAGGGAGAGCTCACCTTTGACCAACCCGAGGCGCTGGAGGCCATCAAGAAATGGGTTGCCCTGACCGAATACGCACCGCCGGGGTTCGAGAACTGGAGCTGGGGGGACCAGATCACGGCTTTTGTCACCGGACAGGCGGCAATGAGTGTATACGCTGGTCGGTTAGGGGTGCGTATGCCCGATCAGGCCCCCCATCTCGAGGACCTGGCGGACATTACTCGCCTGCCGTGGTGCTACGGGGGTGATTGTCCTTACGTCACCTACGGGTCGTGGAGCCGCATCTCCATCGCGGCCAACACCCAGTACCCGGAGACGGCCAAGGACTTCCTGAAGTTCTTCTTGACGGGAGACCGTCTGGCCCGCTACGACGCTACCGTCATTGGCCACATGGTGCCACCCACCAAAGAGGTGGCCAAGCTTCTGGAAGGCTGGGATTCGGACTATGCCAGCCGGCACTCAGACTGGCTAGCCTTCTTCAACAAGGACGCTACCTTCACCAACCACCCGGCCAACAACATGGGCTCTATCGAAGGCTGCAACTTTGTCAAGAAGGACTATGGGCCACCCTGGGCCGGCCCCGCTTTCTCCAGAGGGGGCATCATTGACCTGATGTTCCAAGACATCTACGTCGGCGGCAAGGATACTGAAGTCGCCTGGCAGGAAGCGGTGGACAAGATCAAGCAAGCCAGGGAGGAGTGGCTAGCTGAGCATCCCGATTGGGAGCCACCCACCTACTGATTGTCTTCCTCTACCCGGGGCGGCGTCTGGGAAACCAGACGCCGCCCCGTTGCTGAAAGGTGACGTTCATGCGTAATGCAGCTCAGACTGCACGCGAGTCTGTCCAGCGATGGGCCCGAGCGATAGGCGATCTAACTCGCTTCGAAGTGAGTGACCGCCTATTGGCGGTGCTCATGATCCTGCCCGCCATGATAATTGTCTTCATCTTCGCCCTCTTCCCGATGTTGCAGGGCTTGTTTGCCAGCTTCTTCCAGATCGACGCAGCCACGCTGGACATGAAGTTCAACGGTATCGAGAATTATGTGTGGCTGCTCACCCAGCGACTGTTTTGGAGTTCACTGCTCCGCTCCATATTCTGGGTTACGGGCACCACTGTGACGCAGGTCATTCTGGGCGTTGCTATCTCTCTCCTGGTGCACCAGGAGCTGAAAGGACGCAACATCGCTCGCGGCCTGGTGCTGTTTCCCTACCTTATCCCCGCCGTCGTCATCGCCCTCACCTGGCGCTTCATCCTGGATCCTACGATGGGGGTGTTCAACCGGATGTTGATGGACTTTGGTCTCGTTGACCAGCCCATCGCTTTCCTGGCTAACCGTCGAACCGCGTTGTTGTTCGTGATCATCGCCGGCATCTGGAAATATACGCCCTTCGTCGTCATGATGTGCCTGGCTCGCCTACAGGTGATTTCGACCGAGTTAGAGGAGGCGGCGCGCATAGATGGAGCTGGGTCCTGGCAAGTCTTCCGTCACATCACCTTGCCCTGGCTGATGCCGGTACTCATCGTTACCTTGCTGCTCCGCACGATTTGGACCTTCAGGCAGTTTGACATTGTTTACCTCTTTGCCTTTGGCGGACCGCTCTTCGGCACAACCACCTTGCCCGTGCTGGTGCGCTACCTGGCTTTCGACGCCCAGCAGCTTGGGCCGGCCGCAGCCACCGCCACCCTCATGCTGGCCATGGTCCTATCGATGTCCTGGGGCTACTTCGCTCTTTATGCCCGAGCCGAAGAGGAGTTGGCCTAAGAATTTCCCCTAACCTGGACGAGCCAGAACCAAAATCCTCCGTTGGGCGAAGGTCTCCGACCGAGCCCAAAGACCCAGAAGGTCTCCTGACCGAGCCCAAAGATCCAACGGCTGCGGTCGGAGACCTTGCCGAACATTTGAGTTCACTTACCTGACCCAAAAATCCCCGTTGCCACGATCGCCGAAGGTCTCCTGACCGAGGCGTACAGCATTGTAATAAGTCGTTGGTGCGCCCGCTTCCCCTAACGGGGCTTTTCTCCAAACACTCCCTGTTGTATAATTACGGCGTGATCCACCCCGCGGCAGAATCTCGGATCG
>JAANWY010000288.1 GCA_018263655.1 Anaerolineales bacterium
CGCGACCCAGGTGCTGTATCGTGTGCCGAATCCGCTTGAATATGGCGTTGTCATTATGGATGATGAGGGCCGAATTCAGCAGTTTCTGGAGAAGCCTAGCTGGGGTGAGGTGATTTCGGACACTGTCAATACAGGTATCTATGTGCTGGAGCCTGAGGTGCTCGACTATATCCCGGAGGGTGAACCATGCGACTTCAGCCAGGAGCTGTTTCCCCAGTTACTCGAGGCTGGTGAACGGCTGTACGCCTACGTAGCCGATGGCTACTGGACCGACGTCGGCACGATCCCGGAGTACATGCGAGCCAGCTTCGACATCCTGGAAGGGCATGTCGGAATTGCGGACGAAATCGGGAGCCACATCGGGGGCAGCATTTGGACCGAGGACGATGTCGAGATTGCGCCAGACGCGGAGTTGTACGGGCCAGTCTTTCTGGGTGAGGGGGTGAAGGTCAAGGGTGGCGTCGTTATTCACGGGCCGGCCGTCGTTTGCAATAGTACGGTTCTCGACGACCGCGTACACATCGACCGGAGTATCGTATGGCGCAATGCCTACATCGGTGAGGGAGCGGAAATTCGCGGCGCCATCATCTGCCGACGGGTCAACATCAAGAGCAAGACGGTCCTATCCGAGGGTGTTGTCGTCGGTGACAACAGTGTTGTCGGCGAAGGGGCCATGCTCCATCCCGATGTCAAGCTTTGGCCTAGCAAGGAGGTCGACCCTGGTGCCACAGTCAAATCCAGCATCATCTGGGGGTCCCAGGGCCGCAAAGTGCTCTTCGGTCGCTACGGTGTCACAGGTCTGGTCAACGTTGATTTGACCCCCGAGTTTGCGGCCCAGCTTGGTGCTGCCTTCGGTGCGATTCTGCCCAAAGGGTCGACGGTCACCGTGAACCGGGACCCACACCGCAGCCCACGGATGATCAAGCGCGGACTCATCTCGGGGTTGCCATCGGCCGGCATCAACGCCGCTGATACCCGTTCAATGCCCATCCCCGTCGTTAGGTACTACACGCGCATCACCGACGCCGTTGGCGGCGTCAATGTCCGTCTCTCACCCTACGACAACCGGGTGGTCGATATCCGGTTCTTCGATGCCAACGGGCTCAACTTGGGCAAGGACGTCGAGCGCGATATCGAGAAGGTCTTCTTCCGGGAGGATTTCCGGCGCGTCTACCTGGCTGAAATTGGATTGATCAACTACGCACCCCTGGTGGTTGAACGTTATACCGAAGGTTTCATGGCGGCACTGAACACCGGCGTCATTCGCGAAGCTGACTTCCATATCGTCGTCGACTATGCAAATGCGCCGCCGGCGCTGGTTCTGCCCGCCATCCTCAGCGATTTGGAGTGTGACGTCATCGAGCTGAACGCTCAGTTGGACGAAGCGAAGCTGTCCATCCTGCGTGAGGAGTTGGAGCGCAACATCGATCGCCTGGCTGCGATATCTTCGGCGCTCGAGGCTGATGTCGGGGTGCGCTTCGATGTGGGAGGCGAGCAGATATTCGTAGTGGACGACCGCGGACGAGTTCTAGAAGACCTGATCGTGGTTGCTGCGCTGGCCGAGCTTGCCTTGCGAGCCCGCGGCGGAGGCACGATCTCCGTGCCTGTCAACGCGCCGGATATTTTCGATCGCATCGCGGAGCAGCACGGCGGCAACGTCATTCGGACGCGCGTCGATCCGCAAGGGTTGATGGAGGCTGCCATTCGTGAGAATGTGATCTTCGCCGGCGATGGAGCCGGCAACTACATCTTCCCGGATTTCCAGCCGGCCATTGACGGCCTGATTGCCGTAGCCAAGCTGCTGGAGTTCCTGGCGATGCAGGATACCACATTGTCGGCCGTTGTGGATAGCTTGCCCAAGTTTCACCTCGCGAAGCAGCAGATCGACTGTCCGTGGGACGTCAAAGGCACCGTGATGCGGCGCTTGAATGAAGAGTATCGTGAGCGGCGGGGCCCTCAGATCGATGGTGTGAAGCTTAGGCTAAGCGACGACGAATGGGTTCTCATTCTGCCAGACCCGGACAGACCGCTGTGCCATGTGTACGCGGAGGCGGATTCTGACGATCAGGCCAGCAGGCTCGCTGAGCGTTACGCCCGAATTGCCGAGGAGCTTCGGCCAGAGTAGCACCAGCCATCTGGTTATCGGGTCTGAGGAGAGCCGGTTGAGCACACAAGAAACGCGTATGCGGTTCCACGTCTCGCGCGCTGCCCCGAGCCTGCCGCGGGCTTTCACATTATACGTCGTCGTCATCAACATCCTTCTGGTCCACGCCGTCTTCTTCAGTCGGGCGTTAGCCTACGACGCCGTGGACGACGCATACATCTCCTTCCGCTACGCCCGGAACTTGGTCCAGGGGGACGGGTTGGTGTTCAACCCTGGTGAGCGGGTCGAAGGGTATACGAACTTCCTGTGGACGGTGTTGCTGGCCCCCTTCATCGGCGCCGGCCTGCCGGCTGGCTGGACGTCCATCGTGCTGGGGTTTCTCTTCGCCGCCGCAACGCTCTGGCTGTCGGTGCAGTTTCTGCACGTGGTTGACGCATTGTCTATCTTATTCTTGGGGTTGCTTCCAGCGGCGCTCCTGGCCGTCGATGGGTCGTTTGTGCTGTGGGGCGTGAGCGGTATGGAGACGGCGATGTTCGCGTTTCTTGTGTTGGCCGGCAGCCTGTCGTATCTCCACGAACTTCGGCGCGAGCCTCGCTTCCCGTGGTCCGGCGTGCTCTTCGCCGCTGCGGCTATGACGCGGCCTGAAGGCGTCCTGTGGTTCGGCTTGACTGTTGCACACGCCGGCCTGTACCGGCTCATCAGCGAGCGCCGGCAGCCCACCCGAGCCGACATCGTCCGCATCGCGGCGTTTAGCCTGATCTACGGCGGCTACTTCCTGTGGCGCTACGATTACTACGGCCATCTGTTGCCCAACACCTTCTACGCCAAGGTGACCTTAGAAGACCCGCAGGCCCAGTACCAGCGCGGGTTAGAGCATCTGCGGGCATTCGCCGGCTACCACACAGCCTGGGTCACCGTACCGCTGGCGTTGCTGGCGCTGGCCCGCCGGCGTGCCAGGTGGTGGGCCAGCTATCTGGTCTTCGTGGTCGCGGTGTACGCCGGCTACATCGTTTACGTGGGTGGTGATTGGTCCGTGGGTCGCTTTTTTGTGCCAATACTGGCGCCGTTTTACATCTCAGTGGCGACGGGCCTTGGAGTGCTCTTCGAGTGGGGGCGCCACAGACTCAGTAGATCCAAATTCGTAGTAAAGACTTCAGTCGTTCAGAGGGAAACGACGACTAAAGTCGTCACTACGAGCCAAAATCTGGATCCACCGAGGCTTGTAGGTCGATTTGCCAAATCGACCTACGGTTGGCGCGTTGCCGGAGTGCTGGTCCTGGTGGGATTGCTGGCGCTGATCTTCTGGGGCGCGTCGATTCGGGGTGAGTACCGACACTTCATCCAGCCTTTCGATGCAGAGCGGGCCACGCGAGCGCGGACGGAGATGGGCCGCTGGCTGCGGGAGAACGTGGCGCCTGGCACGCTAATTGCCGTGGACGCTGCCGGCCAGGTGCCGTATTATTCGGGCTTGCCGGCCGTCGACTTCTTCGGCATCACCGATCCGCAGATTGCCCACATGCAAGTCGAGGAGATGGGTGAGGGTACGCCGGGGCATGAGAAGTTTGGGTTATCGCAGGTGCTGGCGCGCCGGCCGGAGTACATCATCATCTTCGGGAATGCTCTCGACGGCTCGTCGGAATACCGCCGGCTGAACGTGCGCTGGACGGACGATCCGGAGCTGTACAGCTTCTTGTCGATCTATCGACGGGTTGACCAAGACGGTTGAGAATCATACGCAATTGACAACACCCTTCGCCTGTGATAACATGGAGCTTGGCGACATCGTCCTGGACACCGTAGAGCATTTCTAATCAGAAGGGAAGTCTTGTAGACGGGAATCCAACCGCTGGGGCCGGTCTCCCGACCGTGCCCCTCCCGTTGACCGAAGGTCTCCAACAATCTGGGAACTCATCCGGCTCGGTCAGAGACCGACCAGAGCAAGATGTGTAAGGTAGCGAATTCTGGAATCCCCCTAATCAGACGGGAATCGAGGATAACGTATGGTTGTGAAAGAAGCAACGAGGACGATACCCCGTACATCGGTACTGGTCCAACAGCTCGATCTGCCGGCTGACTTGAGCTGGTTCAACGACCTGGGAACAGAGGAGCGGGATGAATTCTTCAGAGGACTGATGATCGTGCTAACTAGCCCACAGAGCGAGTGGCAGACGGCAGTAGAAAGCCACTTGCAACACTGGCAGATCGCTGTGGGGGTAGCCGCGCGACAAGACAGACCTGTCCTCGACGTGATCCGCGTCTATCAGCCCAAGCCACGGAAGACACCCTTCGAACTCTTCGTTGAGACGGTGCATGAACTACGGGTCTTTGAGGAGGAGTATGGCATGACGTCGGCGGAGTTCTACGAGAAGTTCCAAGCCGGCGAGATTGAGGAAGGTCCCTGGGATTACTTCGAGTGGCGCTCCTTGTACGGCGGGTTCCTTTTCATGAAGGAGACGATTACCTTACGGAGGCTCTATGACACGGTTAGCCATGAAGTCTAGGGGAACTTCAGAAATCAAGTTCGTGCAAACCACTCACGACTTCCGAAGGGAACCGGTGAGTACTGGGAGGGGTATTTTTCTGAGAATTCCTAGAATTGCAGTTCGCGTAGGGCTGGTGAGCGTCCTCATCATCTTGCTCAGCGGTCTGACCGGGAGCCTTGTTCCGGTTCTCCCGGCGATCGCGCAACCCGAAGCCAACGATCGGTTGGGGATGTGCCACGTCAACTTGATGGCGCTGGAAGCGACGGATGAGATGCTCGACGAGCGATATCAGCGCGCGGTGGAAGCCGGCGCCGGCTGGACGCGGTACGAGATCCGCTGGGACGAAATCGAAAGCAGTGCCGGCTTTGATTATTCCCGGCAGGACGACATTGTGCACCGTGATATTGCAGCCGGCCTGGAAATCGATGCAATCTTCAATGCTACGCCGGCTTCCTATGCCACCGGCGGCCTGACCTGGGTGCCTGGACCTCGGGTCGGTCAACGTGCATTTACCAAGGCACAGCTTGCCGGCTTGGCAGCCACCACCTCGACGCCGGCCAACCTCTACGAACCGATTTTCGCCGATGGGACTGATACGCCAGAGCCTGACAAAGCGGTCAATCTGAATAACTACTGGGCGCGTTTCGTACGCAAGACCGTTGAGCGTTACATGCCCGGCGGGACGCTGGCCAGGGACGAAGGCTGGCCGGCGGGAGCCGGCATTCGGGTGTGGGAGGTTTGGAACGAGCCGGATCATATCTTCTGGACCGGAACAGTTGGAGAATACTATCGTCTACTGAAAGTTGCTTACCTGGTCATCGAGACGCTGGACCCGGAGGCGACGGTTCTCCTGTCCGGCCTGGCTCACTGGCCCGACACCGAATGGTTCCCCAACTTCCTTCAAGCTGTTGCCTCAGACCCTGAGCCCGACATGCGTGATGCTTACGACCAATATTTCGATGTGGCCGCCTGGCATTGGTACAGCAACCCACGACATCTCTACGAAAGAACGATTGAAATGCGGTCGTTGATGGCCCAGCATGGCATTACGGGCAAGCCGATTTGGGTCAATGAAAGTGGGGTGCCCATTTGGGATGAGTATCCGGGTCCAACCTGGGACCCAGAGAGCCCAACGCGGGCGACGATCGAAGAACAGGCAGCGTGGGTGTTGCAGGGATTTGCTGAAGGCTTTGCGGCTGATGTGGAGCGCATCTTCTTCTTCCAGTTGTACGATGATTGTGGGAACGGCCCCGATGCCTGGGACGCCTTCGGGTTAATCCGCAATCAGGAAGGGACCATCGGAGAAAAGGCATGTGCGGAGCATCCGGACCAGCCCGGTATTCCCAGGCCGGCCTACACCGCGTACCAGGTGGCTGCCGAGGTGCTACGCGATGTCCAGCCCACGTGGCGCCATCACGACTACGCGAGTGGTCTGGGGCGGGTAGCTCTCTTCCGCCCGCCGAACGAACGGGTCCTCACCCTCTGGAACTGGTCCTTCGAAGACAAGCCGTTCAACATCATTGCCACCGGTAATTCGGCTGAACTGATCGACATCACCGGCGCGCGCCAGACGATCACTCCGTCGGGGGCGAGCTACAGTTTGAGCCTGCCGGCTGCCACCAATGATAACTGGGATCAGGCCGGCGCCATGATTGGTGGAAAGCCGTACATTCTCGTCGAGACAGACACCCTGGCGCCTACCGCGCGAGTCAATCCACTGCCCCACGCCAGTGCGCCGAAATTCACGGTGTCGTGGGATCTGCAGGACTGGGGGACGGGTGTCACGGCGCACGAAATCTGGTGGAGTGACGGTCTGCCGGCTTCACCTGACGATTGGGACCTACTCGTTGAAGATGCAGCGGTCAGTCCAGTTCGTGGACGGCTGCAGGGCAGCGTGGACTTCGCCGGCCAGACGGGCCACACGTACTACTTCGCTGCGCGGGCGCAGGATCGGGCCGGCAACTGGTCGGACTTGGGCGAGCCCCAGACATCGACCACAATTATGGAAAACGGCATCATCGCTGGGCGCGTGTTCGACATCCGGACGCAGCCCGTGGCTTCGGCTACAGTGGAGGTGGTGTTGGATGCCGGCGCAGTCGCCACTGCGACCACGGATATCGAAGGCGAGTTTGTTGTCGAGGACGTGGCGTTTGGTGAGGGGTACGGGGTGGTTGCGCGCGCCGAGGGCTACGGTAGTTGGCCCGCGCACTGGGGCGTCGAACCAAGTTCGGCTGCAGATCGGAAGAGCGNC
>JAANWY010000289.1 GCA_018263655.1 Anaerolineales bacterium
GCGATAGGCCATGCAGGCGATAGGCCATGCAGGCGATAGGCCATGCAGGCGATAGGCCATGCAGGCGATAGGCCATGCAGGCGATAGGCCATGCAGGCGGTAGGCCATGCAGGCGGTAGGCCATCATGTAGCAGAGACGTCCGCCTACGTACCTTAGCTTATAGTGTCTGGCGAGGGAGCATTTGACCCTTGCGAAGGTTTGCGAGCCGGTTTCGCGGCAGAATCACCGTCGGTTATCGCGTGTCATTTCGCTGCGGAGCCGCTCAGTCGCTCATGGACGTTGCTGGTTGGAGCCGGCGCGCTTATTATTCAAGGGTCGTTTTGAGCCGCCCACCGCGTAAGTCCTGTCAACTAGGCTTGAAGTCATAGATGCCGTCGTCGATCGGCCAGTTAGCGCTGCAACTATTGCACTCCACAGCCGCCGGCGTTTCTGTCATGTCGAGGGAGTTGCAATTGGGACAGCGCCAGAGGGTCTCACTCAGCCGGCGAAACCCAGGCGTGTCCAGGTGAGTGCGCAAGAAGATGCTGGGCGTTAAGCGCAGCCGAGCGGTGGGACGCTGGAGCCAGCCGTCGATCCTGGCCAGGAGATTTGGGTCGACGTATCGCTTGAGAGCCGGCAACCGGAAGGTGGATACGGCACGTTCGGCATCAATATGGAAGCCGACCTGACCGAGGTGGGCCGCGACGTAGTCGGGGTGGAAATCGACGTTGAGCTCAACAAACTCGTACGGCTCGAAATCGAACGGGTTTTCCGTCTGTCGCCCCAGCCAGTAACGGGCGATAGCTTTGAGATGCCGCTTGTTAGCAAATTCAAGTACGTAGGTGCCGCCCGGCCGGAGCACACGGCCGATTTGAGCGAAAGCTGCGGCCAAGTCCTTCACGTGATGCAAGACCCGAACCGTGACCACGGTGTCCAGGGCCGCATCTGCGAGTGGCAGATTGTACAGGTCGCCGGCCACGAAGGTGAAGCCGTCATCACCCAAGTACGCCTGCGCTTGGCGCAATTGTGACTTAGCGTAGTCCAACAAGATGACTTCGTCGTAGCCTTGGTAGAGGTCGGCCAGCCGGCCAAAGCCAGCTCCGATCTCAATGAGGCGCCGGCCGCGGGGAGGCAGCAGGCGGTTCAGGGCGATCCGCTCGGCTGCATCTTCGTACGCTCTTCCCTGGCCGGCCCAGAAATCGGTCTGGTAGCGACTACCTTCGTAGTCACAGATGGGAGGTGTCAGACGTCGCACTTGTCCTTCCTTAGACCCGTGGGGTAAGAAACCCTACGTTCCTTGTGGAACATTGTGAGCCTGGATGGATCTAGCTCTGCTTTCCGACTAGGTTCTGTTGACATTTCACTTGATGAGGCCAAAAACCCACCCTTCGATACGGCTTCGCCTACTCAGGATGCGGTTTTGGCCCGATTTCGCATGCTGAGTGCCCCGCAGGGGTGTATCGAAGCGTCGAAATCGGAAATGTCAACAGGTCCTAGTGGCCGACAATTGCGTCGTAGATGGCCTGGAATTCTTCGTCAGAGTAGAAATGGATCACAAGCCGGCCGCCACGCTCGTTGCGGGTCAAGTCGACCTTGGTGCCCAGCGCTGCGCGAAATTCGCTCTCCAACGCCACCAGATGAGGGTCGGGACGCGATGGCTCAGATGGAGGCTCGGGATCAGGTTCGGGGTGACCTTCTCGCAGCCGACGCACCAGCTTCTCGGTCTGGCGAACGTTCAAGTCTTCGTATCGGATGCGCTCGACGACTTCGAGTTGGCGTTCCTCATTTTCGAGGGATACAAGGGCATCCGCGTGTCCCTCGGTGATGTCGCCGGCTACAAGGGCTTGCTTCACACTGTCGGGGAGACGCAGCAAGCGCAGCGACTTGGTGATGGTGACACGGCTTTTGCCCACACGCTCGGCGACTTCGGCATGGGTGAGCTCAAAGTCGCCGATGAGTTGGTCGTAGGCCATGGCCGCTTCGAGTGGGTTCAGGTCGGTCCGCTGCAGGTTCTCGACCAGCGCAAGCTCCAACTTGGTGCGATCACTAGCCTCCTTGACGATGACGGCCACTTGGTCAAGGCCGGCGATCCGTGCTGCGCGCCAGCGCCGCTCTCCAGCGATGAGTTGGTAGCCATCCGACGTAGCGGTGACGATGAGGGGCTGAATGAGACCGTGCTCGCGGATAGAGTCAGCAAGTTCCTGAAGTTGTTCTTCGGCCAGGTCAACGCGCGGCTGCCAAGGGTTGGGCGTAATCCGGTCGATCGGCACTGCCTGCAAGCCGGCGGGCGCCTCGCCCTCAGGTGACGGAATAAGAGACCCTAAACCTCGGCCAAGTCTACGCCTCTGTGTCACAGGTTCGCCTCCTCAAGAAACCTCAACCCCCGTCCCCCGGATCTGCTGGCGGCGTAAGCGTTCAGCTACCCTTGCGAAAGTTCGGAGCAGCCGTGGCAGCGCCCAGGCAAGAGACCGATCTTCGACGGGCGAGGGGCACCTCGACCCGAATGCGAGTGGCAAACCTTCGCAAGGGTTCCCACCACCTGAACGGTTACCTGGCGGCTTCACCAGATGCTCAGGTTTCCCCCTCGACGTGCTGCACGATCTCCTGAGCCAGCAACCGATAGGCTACGGCGCCAGTGGAGTTAGGGGCGTAAGCCAAGATCGTTTCGCCATAACTGGGCGCCTCACTCAGACGGATGCTGCGTGGTATGATGGTATTGAAGCATTTGTCCGGGAAATGCTGCCGCACTTCCTCCACGACTTGCTGTGCCAGATTCGTACGGGCGTCGTGCATCGTCATCACCAAGCCGGCTAGCTGCAAGCCAGGGTTCAGATGCCGGCGAACCAGATCGATCGTCCGGGTCAGGAGCGACAGCCCCTCCAGAGCGAGGTACTCACATTGTACCGGAACAATCACTTCATCCGCGGCCGTCAGGGCATTCACAGTTAGGAGACCCAAGCTGGGCGGGCAGTCAATCAGAATAGTGTCAAACGCGTGGCGATACCCTTCGATGGCATGCCTCAAGCGGCCCTCGCGGTTCATCATGGCGGCTAGTTCTACTTCGGCGCCGGCCAGATCAGGGGAAGCCGGCATCAGATCCAGACTCTGCTGGGGTGTCGAGCGTACGACTTCGTCCAATGGACGGTCATCAACAAGTACATCGTACGTCGACAGGTTCGCGGCATACTTGTCGATCCCCAGTGAACTCGTCGCATTGGCCTGTGGGTCGATGTCGATCAATAAGACGTGGCGACCGAGGGATGCTAGAGCAGCACCCAAGTTGACGGCTGTCGTCGTCTTGCCGACACCGCCCTTCTGGTTCGTGATCGCGCAGACCCTACCCATGCGGAATACTGCGGATGCGGCCGTGCCGAAGCCGGTGTTCGACCTGCTCGCGAGTCGGAATGCTATGCACGCCTAGCCCCTCGATCGTAAGCGAGGCAGTGGCATGGGCGAAACGAGTCGCTTCGTGCGGCTCGTCCGTCTCGCGAAGTCGAATCAAAAAGGCTGCTGCAAAGACATCGCCGGCACCGGTGGGATCGACCTCCTCAGCTTCGAAGGCCGGATGGTGCGTAGCCTGGCCGTCGAGATACAAGGTGGCGCCGGCTGGACCTTTTGTTACAACCATTATGTGCGCCAGGCCAGCTAAGCGGTGAATCTCACCCGGCATGTGGGCAACGTCCTCCTTGCTGAACACCAACACATCAGCTCGATGCAAGATGGTGTCTGCTTCCTGCCAACGCCGTGGTTCAACATATCCCGCTTCATCCCACTGGCGCATCCACCCCTGAGGTGTCACACCGATCAGCGATCGGCTGTCGATAACGCCCACCACATCGCTCGGTATCTCATCAATCAGAGGGCCTAGATGAATGATGGGGCTGTGCTTCCACGCCTCAGGAATGGAAGCCGGCTCAAGGGAGGCAGCCACAGCATGAATGAACTGCTGACGCTGACCATTCACATAGATGTTTTCAAACGTTGTCGTCTCAGAGGAAGGGGTGCGTGCTACAGAAATACCTGCCAACAGATCCCCCGGGTCTAACTCGGGAGCGAAGCTCGTGACGATGCCGACCGAGCAACCCAGGTTTTTGGCTGTCAGTGCGCCATATGTGACGGTCCCACCCACCGTGTAGCCGTCGGGGATGAGATCTTTTGTAAGGGTGCCCATGACCACATAGTCGGGCGGCATTAGGGTCCTCACGCTCATCTTTGGGCCAGGCAGAGAAAGTCAGCGCTGGGGGCGAATAGTGACCTTGCGATTATCGTCCTGTCCAACACTTCGTGTCGTGACATCGGGATCGGCGCGCAGCGTGATATGGATGATGCGCCGCTCGTTCGGAGGCATAGGCTCCAGCGAGATTGGCCGGCCGTTCTCTCGTACTCGATCGGCCATCCGTTGTGCCAGTTCCCGTAGTGATTGCTCGCGACGTTGTCGGTACCCTCCCACATCGATGACGATGTTTGTCCATTCATGGGTCTTGCGGCTGACGATCAACCGCGTCAGGTATTGCATGGCCTGCAAAGTCGAACCCTGGTGGCCAATCAAAGCACCCAGATCGTCATCGTCACCCGTTACATCAATGATAACCGGAACCTCACTGGTGCCCTGACCCCGCTGGCGGAACTCGACGTCGGCCGATAAGCCAACTTTCTTGACCAGGTTTCGCACGGCCTCTATGGCATCGTCAGCCGCGTCGATCTCTTTCTCTACTGTCTCCACCGCTGCCGGCTCTGGTTCTTGGACAGATTCTTCAAGTGGCTCTGGTGGAGCCTCCCCCTCACCGCGCGGTGGTGGGGGCGGTGGTGCCGGCGCTTCTACCTCCTCCACATCCGGCACCTCAGGCTCTGGTTCTGCCTGACGCACACGAGGCCGGCGAAGCCGCAGTCGCACGTGGGCTTCCTCGGCCCCGATGAGGCCCAGGATACCCCGGCTACCTTCGCTCAGGACTTCAATCTTGACGTTATCCCGCGTAGCTCCGAGCTGGATGAGGCCTTTCTGAATCGCTTCCGATACCGTTGACGCCTTAACCTCAACTTTTGCGACGCCGTTTGGGTTGTTTGTCATGTGTTTCCCCTTGCACCTTACCGTCGTCAGAACTCTCATTGCCGTTCGATGCACCGGCCGTCGCGGTAGCGAGTGCCGGTTGCTCTCGTAGGTCGGTCCATTTGTTGATGGAAACCTGTTGTAGGACACTGACGACATTGAACACCAAGTAGTAGAGGACCAGCCCTGCCGGCAATCTGACAAAGATGAAGGCAAACATCAGCGGCATGAACTGCATCGCCTTCTGCATAGATTCTTGCTGCTGGTCGCCCGTGGGGGTGGTCATCAACCGCTGATACAGAAACTGCGAGATGACCATCAGGCCAATGAGAATGTAGGGCATACCCTCAGGCTCCGCTAAGCTATTGAGCCACAGGAAGCCTTCTTTGAAGGCCTGGTCTTCTTGAGCTAGTCGGAAAATGGCTCGATATAGTCCCCACAAGATTGGCAACTGGATCACGAGTGGCAGGCAGCCCCCCAGTGGGTTCACCCCATGCTCGCGATAGAGCTTCATCTGTTCCTGGGCAAGCTTCTCTCGGTCGTCCTTGTATTTCTCTTGTAGATCTTTCATCAGGGGCTGGACCTTCTGCATTGCCCGTGATGACTTGAGTTGCTGCAGGGTCAGCGGCAGCGTCACCATCTTGACCAGGATACCGAAGATGATGATGGCAATACCGTAACTGCCAAAGACGGTGTGCATGTACTTCAGCAGCTCGGTGGCTGGCCCTACAATTAGATTATTGAAAACATTGGAAATAGCGCCCAAAAGAAAACCTCCTCTCGAAGGCGCAGAGTTTGGAAGTTAGAAGGTGTGGATGAATGGCCGGTCTAACTTCAAACGCCAGGTCTTAAGGAACTGGATCGTAGCCGCCAGGATTGAAAGGATGGCAACGCGAAATGCGTTTGACGCCCAGCCACCCGCCCCGAACAATGCCGTGTTTCTCGATTGCCCCATAAGTGTACTCGGAGCAGGATGGCTCAAACCGACAAGTCTCGCTCAAGAGCGGCGATACGAAACGTCGATAGAGCCTAATCACTGCCAGTATGAGCGTTTTCACTTGGGTTCTCACTTAACAGGGATGCCGACGCCAAGAGTTGAGTCACAGCGCCGGCTACTTCTTGATATGCTGCTCCGCGGATGGGGTGCCGGGCAATGAAGATCAAATCCCAACTTGGTTCTATCTCGTCGTGCTTAAGCCGCACTGCTTCGCGCAGCAACCGCTTGATCCGGTTCCGAACAACTGCTTTACCGATTCGCCGGCCTACGGCAAATCCGTACCGATTGTACCCAACATCATTAGGCTGTGCGCAAAGGACCGTCATGCGATTGGACCATGACTGCCCTTCTCGTCGCACACGCCTAAACAGATTCTCGTCCGACAGCCGATACTTCTTCTTTAACGACACGCGAAGGCAAAGATCCAGCAGCTCGATTGAGGACTACGAGTATCGGCTTACTTGCGGTGCTTTCGCGGCGTCACCCGCGTGCGGCCTTTGCGCCGGCGGCGCTTGATCGCTTTTCGCCCGCCCTTTGTCCGCATGCGTTTGCGGAAGCCGTGCTTCCGCTGTCGACGACGCTTCTTCGGTTGATTCGTTCGCTTCGGCAATGTAATCACTCCTTCCCATTGTCACATCAGATAATTATACTGAGTTTCAACCCTCGGCGCAAATGCCTGCGGCGTTCGGGCAGCAGTTCTAAATTTAGCACGGATTCGGGTGCTGACCGGTGAAG
>JAANWY010000029.1 GCA_018263655.1 Anaerolineales bacterium
CTGACCAGGCGTACGGGCATCGGTCGGGAGACCTCGCCCAGCATCATGAAGACACCCCGCTGCTCGCCGAAGGTCTCCTGACCGAGGCGTACGGGCATCGGTCGGGAGACCTCGCCCAGCTTCAGGTTGGGAGACCTCGCCCAGCTTCAGATCGGGAGATCTCGCCCAGCTTCAGGTTGGGAGACCTCGCCCAGCATCATGGATGTACTCAGAATTCAACCAGAACCTTCAGGGCATTCTCGCGATCAGCAGCAACCTCAAAGGCTTCATCAATATCAGTAAACGGCACGCGATGCGTGATGAGCTGGCGAGCGATGTCGGGATATGCTGACGTGAACTCCAGCACCCGGTCGAAATCGCCGGTGCCGCCCATGCTGCCCATGATGCGGGCTGCCTTGAGCGTAATTGTCTTCAGGCTGAACTCGATAGACGGGATGAAGCCCAGCGCCATGATCGTACCTAGCGGTCGAACCAGGTCAACGGCGCGGCGAAACGCGGCCGGCGCGGCCGTGGCCTCGAAAATCACATCGTAGCCGCGCCCCGAGTAGAGGCCACCGTAACTTTCGGCGTCACCGTTGCCGGCGACAACATCGGTCAGTTCGGCGGCGCCCAGCGTCTGCGCCTTCTGCACGCGCGCCTCGATCAGATCGAAGAGCTCGACGTGCTCGCAGCCCTCGATGTACTTCAACGCAAAGAAACACGCTAACCCGATGGCGCCGCCCCCCAACACGAGGATTTTCTCCGCCGGCAAGTTGGGCCGCACCTCCCGCGCACGGCGTACCGCATGTGCCCCCACTGCCAGCGGCTCGCTCAGCGCCGCCAGATCTAAATCCGCCTCGGGATCAGCGCGGTAAATGTATTCCTCGTCTTGGAGAAAGTACTGGCGCGACGCACCGTCGATCGTTATGCCAAACTTCTCGATCTCTTGGCACAGATTCTTGTCCCGAGAGCAGAACTCGCAATCGCCACAGTAGATCGAGCAGTCACCCGTCACTTTATCGCCTGGCCGGACCTTGGTGACCTGCGGCCCGACGACTTCGACAACGCCCGACCACTCGTGCCCGAAGTACAGCGGATAGTCCGTGGGGCCTTGGTAGGCGCCGGCATGCAGGCTCATGTCGGAACCGCACAAACCAACGGCGTGCGTTCTAACCAGCACCAGGGCGCCGGCCGGCTCCGCCACCGCTTCGGTCACAAATTCGGTTTGTCTGTCACCCTTGAGAACAACGCCCTGCGATTGCATCACACCTCGCCCCCGGAGACCCTAAAGGTTTCGGGTAACTACTCAGGTGACCGGCACTTTGTCTCGAAATACTCAGGATGACGAGGTATGCCAGGTGTTGAAAGGCTATCTGGAACCGATGTTTGTAAGTGCCGGTCACCTTGGCGGTCTTGAAGTGTAGC
>JAANWY010000290.1 GCA_018263655.1 Anaerolineales bacterium
GCGTGCTGGGCGAAGGTCTCCTGACCGAGCCCCGTTCGCCTCGGTCAGGAGACCTTCGGCGAGCAAAAGGCTGTTTCTGAACCGAATTTAACATTGTCAAGCTACTCAGGCACCGCGTGCCTACAGGAATAGTCCGGAAAAGATGGGGGTGTGGGGACGGCCGCTCCCCACACCCCCATCTTTTCCGCATTTCTTAACAGTGAGGGCAGCCGCGTGAGCCGTTGCCCGGAGTAAAACCACCCTCTTCCGCGCGGTCGTTACTACGAACGCCGTAACGGGAACTGCAGCTCCCCCTCGTTGATCCGTTTGCGACTACTCTGCACCTGGTAGATCCACAGTCAGCGCGACGTCGAGGGTCTTGGCTCGGGCTGCCACCGGGATGAGTTCCCCGAATGGAATCTGGAATCGCTGGGCCAGCAGTGTCGCCAGGGTGAGAGTCTCCTCGTCGCCGAGAATTACAGTGACGACTGGATTCTCGTTGGCTCGAAGCGATACGCCCACGTTGTCCATACGCAGGCTGAGGTTCTGAATGCCGGCGTCCTGGAAGGCGGACACCGCAGCCGGGTTCAGGTCCAATATGCTGAGATCCGCGCCAAATAGCGTTCCCCATCTGGAAAGTGGCTCCCCGAATGCATAGGCGGTTCCATCAGCCGCGTACTCGCCTGAGGCGTGGAGGACGATGGGGACGAGATCGGGTAGCGGGGCCGGCTCTGGGAACTCTACGCCGGCGCTGAAGGGGTGCGGTGCAACAGGCTCGACGCCGGCTGGTGTGGGGAGCTCAATCAGCACATCTACGCCGATTTGCGGCACGACGTCCCTCGCCATGCGGGCCAGCGGGACCTGAACAGCTTCACCGAGGTCTGCGAGCTGGTCCAGCGCAGCCTGGTCTCCCCATTTGACGGCCAGCATGAGTTCTCCATTGCCGTACATCGCGATGCCGGCCGGACCGGTCTGGAGTCCCACGTGTTGGGTATCGGCATCGGTGAGGGCCTGCATGGTGTTGACGTCGAACATCTGTGAACTCAGGTCGAACCCCAAGAGGGAACTGAGGAGTGTCAGGTGTGTGGTCGGGAAGCGGAGTCGCTTGTCTCCTTCTACCACGAGGCTCAACTCGGTGGCCGCGCCACTTTCATCCAGGGTGATTATCAGGCGTGGGAGCCGTAGGCCGGCCCGAGGCTGCATCGATCGTTCGGCGGCCGTGGCGGTCTGAAATGCCAGGCTCACAAGCAGCAGAGCCAGCACTAACCCGATCCATGTTCGCTTGGACGGTCGGGGGATGAAACGATGCTTTGACATGTGTATAACCTCCTCGTTGTGATTATGGTATTGTGAGTGCGAAGGTTCGGCGATCAGTCGTCAGTATTCAGTAATCAGTATTTAGTCGAGTTCTGCCTCCTGACTAAATACTGATCACTGGCTACTGATCACTGGTTGATCAAGTCGTAGGCCAAGAAAAGGGCTGTATTCGTGCCCCAAGTGTTCTCTGGGTAGTACGTCTGGTCGAAGCCGGCGATGCGAAAGCCGGCCTTCAAGTAGACGATGAGGGCCGGGCTCACGGCCGGCACCACGGAGATTAGGGCGCGCGCCTCATGCTGTTGCCCAAACCCGATAACCGCATCGATGAGGCGCGTGGCAATGCCCCACCTCCGATACTGGGGTAGCACGAAGATTTGCTCCAGCAGCACTGTCCCGTTGGCTTGCGGCGACACATTGGCGAAACCGACTACCTCTTCCCGCTCGGTGGCCACAAACAGCTCTCGATCTTGACTCTGCACGAAGCGGGTGTAGTCACGTTCCCA
The DNA here is from genome assembly GCA_018263655.1 of Anaerolineales bacterium. Classification (GTDB taxonomy): domain Bacteria; phylum Chloroflexota; class Anaerolineae; order Epilineales; family JAANWY01; genus JAANWY01. The sequence continues at coordinate 1,800 of JAANWY010000290.1, forward strand.
GAGGAACTCGTGCTCGTTTCGCATGCGCGTCACCGCGTTCGCCTCTCCCACGGTGGCCGGCCGCACCACGACGGCCTTGGCCTGCTTCCAGTCGTGGAGCGCTTGCCGATGGGTGCTGAATGCGATCCGCTCCATCGGGGGCAGCTCGTCTGGGCCGAACCGGCCGACTTCATCGGCGTCGTCGCCGGCCCGCATCTCGCCGCCAACCACGTGCCCGCTGAAGAGTACCAGGACACCGCGCCCCACAACTTCGCTGTGATACGAGTAGACGCCGAGCAGGTCGTCGACCTCGACCTGCAACCCCGTTTCCTCCAGTGCTTCGCGGACGGCTGACTCTTCGATGCTCTCTTCGTACTCGGCGAAGCCCGATGGCAAAGCCCACGTTCCTTTGGCGGGTCGCACACCGCGCTGGACGAGCACGACTTTGTTGTCGTCTTCGATTAGCATGCCGGCGGCGACTTTGGGGTTGATGTACAGGATAAAGCTACACGCCGGGCAAACCAATCGTTCCTTGTCGTCAACCAAGCGCGTTTCCAGCTCGGCCGCGCAGATCGGACAGAACCGAGCTTCGAGCAGCGATGGCATTGATGTTGGCTCCTACTACTACACATCGAGGTTTCGCACGTCCTTGGCGTGAGTCTGGATGAAGCGCTTGCGTGGAGCCACTTTTGAACCCATAAGAATTTCGAAGGTGCGGTCGGCTTCGACTGCGTCTTCGACAGTAACCTGGAGCAATGTCCGGGCTTCTGGGTCCATCGTTGTCTCCCACAACTGATCCGGGTTCATCTCACCTAGACCCTTGTAGCGCTGGAGGGACGGGTTCGATCTCCGCAGATCTCTCATCAGCTGGTCCTTTTCGGCCTCGGTGTAAATCCACTGTTTCTTGGAGTTAGCCGAAATGCGGTACAGCGGCGGTTGCGCAAGATATAGATGGCCCTCCTCGATCAGGTCCCGCATATAGCGGAAGAAGAAAGTGAGGAGCAACGTTCTGATGTGGCTCCCATCTACATCAGCGTCGCACATAATTATGGTACGACCGTAGCGCAGGTTGTCAGTGTTGAAGTCGTCGCCAATACCGGCGCCCAGGGCCGCGATGAGGGCCCGGATTTCTTTGTTGTTCAAGATCCGGTTCAGCCGGGCCTTCTCGACGTTTAAGATCTTCCCGCGCAGTGGCAACACGGCCTGGAAGCGCCGGTCGCGGCCTTGTTTCGCCGAGCCGCCGGCCGAGTCACCCTCGACGATGTACAGCTCAGCCTCGTTCGAGTCTGTCGCGGAGCAGTCGGCTAACTTGCCTGGCAGCGTCGTCGTTTCCAGCGCAGTCTTGCGAATGACCAGGTCCCGTGCCTTGCGCGCCGCTGCACGGGCCCGGGCTGCCGTGCGCGCCTTCTCGATGATTGCCTTAGCCGCGCGCGGATACTCCTCCATCCACCGCGACAGCGCGTCGCCGACGACTCCCTCGACCTGGAAGCGCACCTCGGCATTGCCAAGCTTGATCTTGGTCTGGCTTTCGAACTGCGGGTCTGTCAGTTTGACGCTCAACACCCCCATCAGACCCTCCCGAGCGTCATCGCCCGAAAAGTTGGGGTCGTTTTCCTTCAGCAAGTTCTGTTTCCGGGCGTAGTCGTTGATGGAACGGGTGATGGCTGAGCGGAAGCCGGTCAGATGGGTGCCGCCTTCGACCGTGTTGATATTGTTGGCGAAGGCGTACACTGTCTCTTCAAAGCCATCTGTCCACTGCAACGCCGCTTCGACTAACGTGTCCTCGATTTCGCGCTCGACGTAGAAGGGTCTTTCGTGGAGGATGTCACGGTCTCGCGTGAAGTAGCTGACGAAAGACATGATACCTCCCTCGAAGTGGAACGACATCTCCCGGCCTTCGCCTCGCTCATCGAGGAAGGTGATTGTCAGGCCGTGGGTGAGGAATGCCATCTCACGAAACCGCTGGACCAGGGTGTCGTATTGGTAGTCCAGGGTCTCAAAGAGTTCGGTGTCGGGCATGAAGGTCGTGGTCGTTCCTGTGCCTTCGGCTTCACCCACCTGCTCGACAGGGGTGATGGGGATGCCGCGCTCGTAGCGCTGGCGCCACAGAACGCCGTCGCGCTTGACGTCTACGACACACCACTCGGAGAGGGCGTTGACGGCCGAGACGCCCACGCCGTGCAGCCCCGAGGCAACTTTGTAGCCGTCGCCCCCGAATTTGCCGCCGGCATGCAGGGTCGTCATAACGACTTCCAGAGCGCTCTTGTTGGTGTCCTTGTGGAGGTCCACCGGGATGCCGCGCCCGTCGTCCGTCACAGTGACCGCGTGGTCAGGGTGAATCGTGATCGTAATCCGGTCAGCGAAGCCGGCCAGGGCCTCGTCGACGGAGTTGTCGACGACCTCATACACCATGTGGTGCAGGCCGCGCACGTCGGTCGAACCAATGTACATGCCGGGCCGGCGCCGAACAGCCTCCAGTCCCTCGAGAACCTGGATGTCGCTGGCGTCGTAGTGAAGGATGGTCTCCAATGGTTCAGGCTTACCTCGCGCCATCATAACCTCAGAATTAAAGTGCCCTAAATCGGTCGATTCGTTTCAGTATGTCGCGCCGGTGCAGCAGATCGTGGGTGCCGAGCGCGCGGAATAGTTGCTCAATCGTCATCTCACCCCAGCCTGGATGGTCTAGGGTTGCGGCCAGATTCTTGTCGGAGAGGGACTGGAGGGTGGTGAGTGTCTTCTCACGCACCCTGTGCAGTTCCTCGATAGCCTCGGCCGCTGGCCGATGGGCGCGCTGGGCTACCTGTTCGATGTTCCAGGCGTCCATGTCAAAGTCGTCCATGGCGACAGGGTTGCCGGCCAACGCGCGCTCCGCCAGTTCAACATTGGCCTCTTCTCCAATTGCCAGATGGTGCAGTATTTCGCGGATCGACCACCCTTCGTTGGGTGACTGTGCCATTTGCTCTGCGGTCAGCTCTTCGATCGTATCAAGTAGTCGATTCCGGGCAGCGGTGATCTTCTGGGTTAGGCGGTCGATGTCGGCCATGAGTTGTCCTCGGATGGTTTCAATACTGCCCCACGTTGGGCGAAGGTCTCCCGACCCCCCCCACGCTGGGCGAAGGTCTCCCGACTCCCCACGCTGGGCGAAGGTCTCCCGAC
>JAANWY010000291.1 GCA_018263655.1 Anaerolineales bacterium
GAAAGCGTCGCAGCCGTCTACGATAATCGCACAGGCGTGCGGGGGTTGAGATTCACATACGAGCCGGCATATCTGCGGTTCTTCCAGGCCCGATTCGAGCGCCGGCCCGCCGACGAATGATGAAGATTAAGAAAATAATCGGGGCATCGGCTGCATTGGCTACGGACCCCCGCCGCGAGTTCCAGGCGGCCAAAGAGCAGCCGCCTTCCACTCACGGCTACGATTTTCGCCACTCCCGATGGGAGTTCAACGGTTTGAGTTCGCCCAACGGCGAAGAGCTCGTAGAGCGGCGAAATTCGTAGCCCAGAGCGACGTCCTGAGCTCGTCGAAGGGTGGAGCGCTGTTTGCGGAACTCTGGGCGGCGCGGATGAGCAAAGTACCCCGATTATTTCTTGAAAGTCCATAAACGCACTCCCCCCAATGGAATCAATCCGAGTTTCTTTCCATCCGTGATGACCTGCCGATCACCTCTCGGCTTGATTCATGCCAACCAACACCACAACCGAGCTACCGGGCCAGGTTGCCTCCTCCACGGTCACGGCGAAGCCGGCACGCTCAAAGAGGCGCGTCGCCGATTGAATGGCGCCCCCACTTCCACCCGTAAGCCGAAACGCCAGATTCACACATCGTCCGTACAGACCCTCACGCAGCCGCGCGCCGTCCACGATCACGAGCCGGCCGCGTAGGCGCAAGACCCGCCGAATCTCCGCCAGCGTTGTCAGTTCCAGGGCGAAGCCGGTCGGAAACGTCATCACCACACTGTCAAAGCATGCAGCGGGCCAGGGCAATGCCTGCGCACGACCGCGCACTAGCCCGGCGCACATGTTCTGCCGGCGAAGCCGGCGCTGCGCCATCCGAACCATCTGTGGGCTCAGATCGATAGCGAAAACATCCCACCCTTCCCCAGCCATCGTGTTCAGCAGATGCCCTGGACCGCTGCCGATTTCCAGGACGCGCGGTCCCTCGACCCATCTCAGCGCTGCGCGGCCCCATTCTGTCCACTGGCCGCGCGAGACAGCCCAGGCGACCGTGTCGTAGGCCCAGGCGAAGTTGGTGTAGAGCTGCCTGAACCCCCAACCGACGAAGCGCCACCACATGGAATCACCGTTCCTCGAATTGATCTTCCAGTGTCCGGCGCATCATGACCTGCAGCAACGGATGATGTTGGAGCGCTGTGCCGGCGTCCGGAGCCAGGACGGCCGCGACGGCCAGAGTGCGTTGGACGGCCTCGTCGTCTCCCAGGCGGGCCAGCACGTCAGCCTGGCGCCAGAGTCGTTCGCGCAGCGCAGCCCTCAAGTCGTCGCCAACGTGAGCCTGGATCGCCTCCTCGACGGCCGCACGACGCCCTCCGGCTGTCGGTTTGGAACGATAGGCGGCCGCAAAGCGATTCGGGAGTTCATCCGGGTCGAAGAACCAATAGGCATAAGCCGGATGCTCCAACAACTGGTCGGACTCTGCCAGCCATGCCGGGTGCGCGTGCACGTCCACCGGGGCCAAGTCCGGTACTTCGAGATCGCGGGCGTCATCGCCGGCCAGGAGATCACGCCAGACGCCATAACTGAGCGGGAGTGGCAGGCCGGCTCGCACCGTCGCCGCGCGTGCATCGGCTAGCAGCGAGCGGCAAGTCGGCAGATCGGCTTCGACAATCAGGACCCCTTCAGCTTCCAAGCCGGACAGCAAGTCCTCCAACTCCGCCACGCCGACGCCTTCCACGACGGTGTAGTCTTGAATACCTTCGAGATCGTTGAAGTACACGTTGAGCATGGTCACATAACCCGGCGCAAGCCGGCGTGTCAACACGATCATCTGACCGCCATCGCCGTCTACCGAGGTGATCCACGCGCCGTGTAGGGGAGCTTGCGGGGTCAGGCGGTCAGCCGGCACCAGACGCTTGAGCAGCTTCGAGGCTCTCTCGCGGATCGCTTGCTTGGGGTGCTCGTCGGCCAAGTCTTCCAGAGCGACGCGGAGCTCGGCCGGCGCTTCCAACAGTTTGCCGGCGACGCCTAGCACCGCCCTGACGATCGCTTCGTTCGTGGCGTAGAGCAACGGGGCCAGGAGACGCGGTGCGCGTGCATCATCCAGCGCAGCCAGGTCGTGAACCAATCCGACGCGGATCTCCAGCGGCTCTTCTTGCAGCGACTCAAGGAACGCCGAACGGGCCATGTCGCTGTCGGCTTGGTCGAGGGCGGAGCGCAGTGTGGCGCGCACCATTTCGCGCGGGTCCTCGAGTTGCGCGCGAAAGGCGTCGGGGTCCGGCGGCGCGCCCTGTTCAGCCAGAATGCCGGCTACGGCCACCTTGGCCCGGTCGGACACATGCGGATCCTCGACCATCTGCTGGAGGGGGGTGACAATCTCGCGGTGGATTGTCCGCTCCTCAGCCGACCAATGTGCAAGAACCGAGGCCGCGGTATCGACAGTCTGCCGGTCGCGTGAGCGCAGCATGGTGCGCAGTACCGGCAAGACGTCGTCCTCCGCACGCTCCAACTGGCTGAGTAAGCGCTCCTCTTCTTTTTGCGTGAGCTCTTCTTCGAACAGCTGCCGAATGATGATTTCAATTTCGGCGTCCGTCAAGCCGGAACCGCTCATGTCTCTTTCCTCTGGTATGGTCGTAGGTAAAGGTGCTGATTATGCTTAATTCATTTCTCAACTGTGAGGGCGGTAGCCGGGCAGTAGCCTGAGTAATTACCTACAAACTTCCTTTTTGGCGGCGTAGCTCCCCCAGAACGCGGGGCAGTACTTCACCGGATGGGCCCTGCAGAAGCACGTCGGCGATGTGAGAGGCGCCGCTGGGGTTGGGGTTGACTTCGACGATGGACGCGCCGTGGTCGGCGGCTTCGTAGGGCAACGTGGCGGCCGGCTGCACCACCGCCGACGTCCCAACTACGAGCATCACATCGCACTGCCGGCTCTCCCAAAACGCTCGATCCAGTGCCTCTGCCGGCAGAAGTTCACCGAACCAGACGACATCGGGGCGCACCAGACTGCCACAGTGCGGGCAGCGGGGTGGAGTCTCCGCCTGCCCTTCCAGGTCCGCCAGCTTCAGTCTATGTCCTTCGTCCAGGCACTTGAAATCGTAGATATTGCCGTGAAGTTCGATCAGGTCGGTGCTGCCGGCGCGCCGATGGAGATCGTCTACGTTCTGGGTGACAACGACGACGCGCGGTACCAGCTCTTCTAACTCGACGATGGCGTGATGACCAGGATTGGGCTCGACGTCGCCGTACAAAGTCCGCCGGTGCTGGTACCACGCCCACACCATCTCGGGGTCACGGCGGAACCCCTCCATAGAGGCGAGTTCCTCCGGGTCGTACTTCGCCCATAGCCCTTCTTGAGCTTCACGGAAGGTGGGTAGTCCGCTTTCTTTGGAGACGCCGGCGCCGGTGAAGACAACAACGTGATCGGCTTGTCTAAGGAGATCAACCGCGTGCTCGATAGAGTCTCGCATTTCTCATTAGGGGGTCAAAACGCAGCGACACACGCTATATGTGCCTCATCCTCGTCATCGCGGCCGGGTATCATCTCAATATTTCGGGGCTATGTAGGTCGAAATGGTATTTCGACCCGACGATTTACCAAATCGTCCTACATGTCTTTGGAGACGCCGGCGCCGGTGAAGACAACAACGTGATCGGCTTGTCTAAGGAGATCAACCGCGTGCTCGATAGAGTCTCGCATTTCTCATTAGGGGGTCAAAACGCAGCGACACACGCTATATG
>JAANWY010000292.1 GCA_018263655.1 Anaerolineales bacterium
GTTCATCGAAGGGGGTGCGGCTTGTTCGAAGAACCGTCGCAACCCCGCACCCTTCGATACGGTCTCCACTTCGTTTCGACCTACTCAGGATGCTAGTCCTGATACCTCCTGAACGGTTACACAGGACTTACGCGGGCCGCATGCAGGAAACTCCGGGGAAGCGTATCGAAGCGGGTGGACCGCTCAAAACGCATCCTGAGTAGGCGAAGCCGTATCGAAGGGTCGTTTTGAGCGGTCCACCGTGTAAGTACTGTAAGTAAGAGTCACTTCTTCACATTCTCGAGTCAAGTAAGTGAGGTTTGTTCTCCCGAAGAATAAGCCTCGCTTTTTTGTACATTGTCGGTCAACCACAGAAGAGCACCTACCCAAAGGAGGACAAACGTGTCTGACAAATTCGACGAGCGAGAGAAAGCACGCGTTCGCGAAGAGCTCGCTCAGGCCCACGACTTCGACCCCGCCGACCCCTTGTTCGGCCTAAGTAAATCCGATCTGAGCGGCCCCACGCTGAGCCGGCGCTCGGTCCTGCGCCTGTTGGCAGCAGCCGGCCTGCTCACCGTGGGAGACGTACTCGCCGCGTGTGCGCCGGCCGGACCGCCGGCCGCCCCGGCCGAGGAGAAGATTGAAGCCCCCGAGGAGAAGGCTCCAGCCGCGCCGATGGAACTGACCGCCGGCTGGGCCGGCACCGACGAGATCCGCACCCTCGACCCGGCCCAGATCAACCAGGTATTGCAGTTCCAAATTGCGTCGAACGTGCTCAGTGGCTTGACTCACATCAACCCGGAGCTGACAGCCGAAGGCGATCTGGCCACGGATTGGGAAGTCACCGACGACGGCTTGGAGTGGACCTTTACCCTGCGCGAGGGCGTCACCTTCCACAACGGAGACCCCTTCACAGCCGACGACGTCGTCTTCACCTTCAACCGCTCCAAGGACCCCGAGAAATCCATCCACTCGGGCGCGTTGGCCAACGTCAATGACGTTCAGAAGGTGGATGACTTCACCGTCAAGCTCCTCTTGGATCAACCCCAGGCGTCCTTGTTGGTCAAGACACTAGAACGCGCCAGCGGTCGCGCAATGACCATTGTCAGCCAAGGCGCTTTGGAGGAGCTAGGCACCGAACAGTATGGTCTGACACCCGTTGGGACTGGTCCGTTCCGCGCCACCGAGCATCAGTTGGGTCAAAGCGTTGTGATCGAGAAGTTCGCCGACTACTACGATCCGGAACGCCCGAAACTCGACAAGGTCACCTTCATGCCGATCCCAGAACCGGAACCCCTAGCAGCGGCCATCGAGGCCGGCGACATCCAGCTCATCGGCGGTAACCCGCCGGCGGCCGAGCTCATTGACCGCTTCACGGCTAACACCGATTTGGTCGTCTCAGAGATCACCGGGCCTGGCTTCCAGGCGCTGTGGATGAGCCCGTGGCGTGAGCCATTCAGGGTGCCCGACTTCAACAAACCGGTCGAGGAGTTGAAGCAGGAGAATGGCTTCAAAGTGCGATTGGCGATCGCGAAAGCGATGGACCGCGAGGACTTGATCAAGCGCGCGCTGTTTAGCCGCGGCGAACCCGCCTTCGGTTCCATCAATCCGGCCATGCGCTTCTTCTTCGACACCGCCATCAACGAGACGAGCGAACAGCGGTTTGACCCAGAAGCCGCCCAGCAACTGCTGGCCGACGCCGGCTTCCCGGGCGGAGAAGGCTTCCCAACGCTCAAGCTGATGATCACGCCGGCCGGCAAGCGTGAGGGGGAGATCATCGTCGACATCCTCAAGAAGAACCTCAACATCACCGTCGAGCTGGACATCAAAGATTGGCCGGTCCTGATCGACCACTTCGATGCGGTGGACTTCGACCTGCTCCGCATTGGGAGCGGCGGTGACTACGACCCCGACGACGGCCTCGTCGACTGGCTGAGAACCGAGTCCAAGTTCAACGGGCCCAACCGCCCGACGGAGGAGATGCCGTTCGGCTTCTTCTCGGACAAAGAAGTCGACGAACTGATCAACAAGCAGAGTGTCGAGACCGATCTGGAGAAGCGGAAGGAATTGGTTCAGCGGGTGAACGAGCTCGTTTCGAACAAAGTCGCAGCGACGTTCCTCTTCCATCCGCTCGACATCCTGGTCTACCGCAAGGAAGTGAATTACCCGGACCAGAGCCGCATCCCGGGTCTGGTAGATCTGGATCGCGCCACAGTCGAGTAGAGCTGAAGGCAAGCTCCGAAAACGTGTTGCGTGTTGCGTGGTTCGGGAGACCGGCCACGCAACGCGCAACATGCCCCACGCAAGTGACCGCTTCGCCGCACACTCGTTTTCGCCGCCTTTCGGCCTTCATACCCGTTGATGGACAACAAGCAACATGACAGGCTACATCATCAAGCGAACGTTTTACGCGCTAGTCGTAGTTTGGGCCGTCGCCACGATAGTCTTCTTCATGCTCCGCGCGGTCCCGGGTGATCCGTTTCGCGCCATGTTGGCCGACGTAGACCCTGCAGCGGCCGAAGTGCTGCGCCGAAAATTCGGCATGGACCGGCCCGTTTACGTCCAATACTTCCTCTGGTTTGGACGGATCGTGCAGGGCGACTTGGGTAACTCCGTCTATGGAAGTAACGTGGCAGTAAGTCGGATCATCCGGGAAGCCTTTCCGCGTACCATCGCCTTGTCCACACTCGCGTTCTTGATCTCTCTGCTCCTGGCTATCTCGGCTGGCGTGATCTCGGCCATCAAGAAACACACGTTTCTGGATCACGTCTTCACATTTGTTGCCTTCATCGGTCTGAGTATGCCAGACTTCTGGCTAGGCATTATCTTGATCATCGTCTTTGCGGTAAAGCTGCACTGGATGCCGGCCATCGGCTATGTCCCCCTTTCGGAAGGCATGTGGCCTTGGTTGTCCCACCTGATCCTGCCGGCTATCGCCATCGGCACCCCGTTCTCAGCCATCATCGCTCGCATGACGCGTTCGGCGATGCTGGAAGTACTGCAATCCGACTACATCATGGTTGCGCGCGCCAAAGGGCTGCGCGAGCGAACCGTCATCTTCACCCACGCTTTGAGAAACGCACTCATCCCTGTGATCACCGTGGTCGGCATCGCTTTCGCACTCCTGATGTCGGGCGCAGTTATTGTCGAGAATGTTTTCGCCATCAAGGGCCTGGGGCGCGTGTTGATTCAGGGCATTCTGAATCGTGACTATCCCGTCGTCCAGGGGGCTATCTTGGTCGTCTCCGTCATCTTCGTATTCACAAACTTATTGGTTGACCTGCTTTACACAATCATTGATCCCCGTATCCGATACCAGTAGATCAGCCATGGCACATTTCGAGACCACCGCAGACATCGAGCCCGATCGCACCCCCCCAGCACTTGGACGGAGACGCCGGTGGACTTGGCTGCGCTCTCTGTGGCGAGACAAGAAAGCCGTCATTGGGTTATGCGTCCTTGTAGTCCTGGTTGCCGGCGCCCTCACGGCTTCGTACATCACCCCCTACGACCCGAATGCACAGGATTTTGAGTTTCTTGAAGCACCATCTAGCACCCACTGGCTGGGTACCGACGATCTGGGGCGTGACTTGTTTAGTCGCATCGTCTACGGTGCGCGTATCTCAATCTTTGTCGGCCTCTCGACGGTTCTGCTGGCGACAGTAATTGGGGTGGTGTTAGGGCTCTTGGCCGGCTACTACGGCGGCTGGATCGATAATCTGATCATGCGCTACATCGATCTCCAGTGGGCCTTTCCTAACTTCATCATCGCCGTCTATCTGGTCGCTGTGTTCGGTACCGGCTTGACAAACGTGATTGTGGCCATCACCCTGGCATTCCTCGATGACTTCGCCCGCGTGGTGCGGAGTATGGTCCTCTCGATTCGCGAGGAGGATTATATCATGGCCGCCCGGTCCATCGGATGCTCCAATGGGCGCATTTTGCTGGGGCACATCTTGCCTAACACCACCGCCCCCGTCATCGTCCAGGCCACGGTGAGCGTCTCGTACGCCATCCTCGCCGAGGCCGGGCTGTCATTCCTGGGCCTGGGCGTCCAACCTGACACACCGACCTGGGGCCTCATCCTGAGCGATGCCCGCACATTCTTCTCGCGAGCCTGGTGGCTGGCCGTTTTTCCAGGTCTGGCCATCACTGTCACTGTCCTCAGCACCAACTTTTTCGGCGACGCCCTGCGCGATATCTTCGATGTCCGCGAATATCAGGAGGAAATGTAAACATTCATGGATCTTCACACGTTCTCCATCGCGGCCCGTTGTTCTGACGAAGGGAGTTTTGGCGTGGCGGTGTCGACGGCTCGACCGAATGTGGGGAGCCTTGTCCCGTTTGTCAGCTTTGAAGGGGCGATTGCGACCCAGGCGCGCGTCAATACTGATCTGGGTGGGAAGGGGTTGGCCTTGCTGCAAGCCGGCGTCAGCATCGAGATTGCGCTCGAGACGCTTCTACAGACCGACCCAGGCCGCGAACTGCGCCAGCTCCACGGTGTAGATACCGGAGGAGCCTTCGCCTTTACGGGCGAGGAATGCGTCGAGTGGGCCGGCCATCACATCGGAGATGACTTCACGGTGGCCGGCAACATGCTCGCCGGCCCCGAAGTCGTCGAAGCGATGGCGGCGGCGTTCGAGGCATCGGAGGATCTGGAGCTGAGTGAGCGGTTGGTGAGAGCGTTGGAGGCAGGACAGGAGGCCGGCGGCGATAAGCGCGGTAAGCAATCGGCTGCCCTGCTGGTGGCCGGCCCCGAACCGCGCCTCTACCACAATCTCCGTGTCGACGACCACGCCGATCCGGTGGCCGAACTGCGGCGGGTTTATGAAGTCTGCGTCGAGCAGTCGAGGCAAATCGAGCAGGAGTACGGCCGCGAGGGGCTGCGGCTGTTTAGCAGGATAAAGTTCTGATGGAGATGAGTGCCGACGCCTTTCACTACTCCTGAAGCCGGCGTGCGCGTTCACGCGCCCAGACGGTCATGGATTCGGAAGCGGATGATCGGATGGGTGGTCAGCGGATGGCCTGCGGCGGAGCGGATTATCGGATGCTGATCAACTCGCCCCACGTACGCCGGGGCGCGCCGGCGGAGGGTGCGGAGACGCCGGCAAGCTCTTGCAAGCGCCGGTTGAGCGTCAGCGACAGATGCGGCTCGCCGCGCGCCAGCCGCACCAGGAATGCGTCACGCTCGGCCGGCGACAGGCGAGCGATGGCCTCTTCCAGCGGGATGGCGGGCGCCTGTTGACGTAGCAGGCTGGCTTCGGCCGCGGCTTCGAGGAGACGCCCGTCCACATTGAAGAGCTCGACAAAATTCGTCAAGGACGGAGAAGGCTTGCTCAGACCGGGCGGGACGGGCGGCTCGAGCTCGTCATCGCCAGCACCCTCAAGTTCGGCGGCTCGCAACCAGGCCAGGTACAGCATCCGGTAGTCGCCTCGCAGCACATCATCACGCAGCCGGCTCAACGCGGAGAGCCGGCCTTCGCCCTCGACCCAGCCCATTCCGCCGTCTTCGTGCAGCGAAATATCCAGGATCAAGTAGTCGCCGANNGGGTCCAGTTCGATGCAGTATTCCCACAGGTACGGCTCGATCTGCTGAAGGTTCAGTAGATCCTTGGGGAAGCGAAAGGCGAGCTGCTTGCTGCCCCAGTTGGCCAGGTAGAGGAAGGCGTCGAAGTGGTGCGCCAGCACCTGGATGGGGTCATATTTGAAATCGCTCCAGTTGTAGGTGACAATTGCCTGTGACGCGCTGACGTAGATGTGACTGGAGAGGCTGTCCACCTCGTCCTGCTCTTCGGGTGTGAGCGGCCGGTCAAGGGCTTACCATTCGTAGTATTGGTATTCGCTCATCGGTAGTCTCCTAGCACTATGCGAGTGATCTCGCTCACATCTGTGACTCTATAACTCATCCAAGTTCGTGTCAAATTGGGCGCCGAGCTGGCGTAGGGTTTCGAGGACTTGCTGCTCTATCACACGCTTGGAGATACCATCAGCCGAGGACACATCCACTTCGATGGTAAAAGTGAATTCGCCGATTTCTCTCGACAATGGCAAGAAGACGCCTCGACTGAGGTCGGCGAGCCGGCCTGACGAAATACCGGAAGCCCGGAGCGTCAATCGCTTCACGCGTTCGTCCGGCTGAGGTGGCGGTGGGGGTCCAGGTCTCGGTTCCGGCCCAGGTTTCGGCTCCGGCCCGGGTCCTGGCTGTGGTGGCTCAGGCTCGACAACCGTCGCGTCTTGTTTTAACGCCTTCGCCCGCTCTGGCGTCAGGAGGAAGACGTCCTCGTGGAACTGGATCGCGCTTGGCAGGATGGACTCGTTGAACTTGACGGACGTTGGGGCAATGTCGTCGGCGCTGCCCGAGCCCAGGCCCAGTGTGCCGTCCTGCACAGCCTGGGAGATGGCTTGCGCGAGGACTGTCGGATCGCCGGGTACCTGCAAACCTGGATCTTTGTAGAACTGCTCCAACAACACATCCAAGCTGACGGTATCGGAATTCGAGAGGAACTTGGCGCTCAGCATGCGGGCGCTGGGCGGCCGGACCATGATCTTGGAGCGCGACTCCTCAGTCAGTTCTTGCCAGTACCAGGAGTCCAGGTTCTCGCGGCCCACCGTCGGCTGACCCAGATCGATGCGCTCCAAATCGCCGCCCACCATCGGAGCCGCTGCTGTACGGTAGAGTTCGCGCACGCGGATGGGAAATTCGTCCTCCAAGTCGCGAATGCGGCGGTCCACCTCCGCGCGTTTCTCGTGCATGCCGGCCCGCTCATCGCGCTCGATCTCTTCCTGGATTTCGTGCAGCGCCAGGTACTCGCGGATCTCGTCCTCGAAGCGTGCGTGCCGGCCGGCATCGGGAATGGCGAAGAACAGCGTGTTCTTGTAGACGCGGAAGCTCTCGCCACGTCGGTCGATCCAACTGACCAGCGTCTGCAGGCTGGGCGTCGCCTGAGGGTCCAGTACCGCCAGCTTGAGCTCGCGGTTGTCGGGCAGCGCCTCGGAGGAGGCCGGCCACAGATAGCAGCGGAACCTGGTCCCCAGTTCGCGCCTGATGCGCCGCTCCAGCTCTGATCTCACGTGTCTGGGGTCGGTTAGCTCCTTCTTGTCGCGGATCATACGAATCAGGTTGGGGATGTTGGAGAAGTAGTAGCGCTCGCCGCGCGGGTGCAGATACCACAGCTCCTCGTTGGCAAGCTTCTGCAAGACCTCCGTCACCAGCGAGGGAATCGTGCGCGGTCGGATCACGGCCAGCTTGATGTAGGGCAGGCTGATGCCCCGATCTGCGTCGTCGGCGCTGAAGGAATGGAGGAAGACGGCGGTCGAGATGCGTTCCGCCAGGTGTTTCCAGTCACGATTGGCGTGGTCCAGGTTCTGGGCCTTGGCTTCCACGCCGGCAATGTCCGAGCCGATGATGCTCTCGTACTCCGGACCGATGTGGCTGATGAACTCCTGACGCACTTCGGGCCGGCCCAGGTTCACGTCGCCTGGCAGAATCAGGTCCAGGTTCTGCTCGCGCTGGTAGAGATCCTCGATGACGTTGGCCAAGAGGCGCAGCACGCCGCGCGTGCGCTGGAACGTCGAGAAGGTGCCCCACTTCTCGTAGAGGATGTCGATGACGTCGGGGTGGAAGGGGTAGGCCAGCTCCAGCTTGCGCCGGTAGTCGATGTCGCGGGCTTTGGGTGGGAGTTCGTCTTTGTGGCGTTGGTATTTCTGCACGTAGGTATCGGCGATCTCGCGCACGGCTGCTTCGTCGGCGATGGGTTCGAAGAGCCGGCGTCGGATAATCGAATAGACTTCCTCGCCCTGCACCGGCGTGACGATGGTCTCGATGCGCTGGAAGATCTTCTCGAGCTGGGCCAGGTTGCGTTGTTCGGCATCGCCGAAGTCCTCCAACTCGCTGGACGGCAGGGTGACGATCATGAGGCCACGGTCCAGGCTGGCCACGGCTTCCGTCAGCTCTTGGAAGAAGGCCAACGTCTGAGCTGCCAGGCTGGTGTCGCCAACCGACACGCCGCGCGCGCGGACGACGTATTCCAGAATTTCGTCGAAGAGGAGCACGAAGGGTTGATGGGCTTTCAGCAGTGCCCGCAGGTCGGCCTTGCCAGGTGAGATGCGGTCGGTGTCGTTGCGTTCGATGGCGCGATAGGCGTCCCGCCCGCCGAGCTGATAGGCCATCTCGCCCCAGAGGGTCCGCCGCGTGAGGTCGTCTGATGTCACGCCTTCGGAGGGGTTGAGCTGGGTGCCAACGATGGCGGAAATACCGGCCTCGACGAGGCTGACATCATCCGGCAACAGGTTTTCGATCCGTTGACCGTTTTCGAGGTAGTGGTAGGTCAGCACGAGGGCGTGGGTCTTGCCACCGCCGAAGGGGGTCTGGAGCTCCAGCACCGACGGCCCTTGCCCCGTGGTCAGCTTCTTGTGGACTTGCCCCAACAGGTTTTCGAGGCCGTAGGTGAGGTAGGTCTTCTTGTAGAAAGTGTAGGGGTCTTTGTAGTCGACCGCGCCGCGGCCGGCCACCACGTCGCCCAGATCGGCGGCGAAGACGGCTTCGTCGAAGTCGCCTTGGCGGATGTCTTCGTGGGGGACTGCGATGTCGAACCAGTTTTTCATGTCTTAGACCTTTCGTGTTTATTCACGGTGTTCTCCTCGCCACGCCCGCCGCGAGTTGCGGTCATCGCTAGCGCTCGCCCTCCACTCACGGCTACTAAGTTCGCCATTCCTCCGGAATTCCGCCGGCTGAACTCGTAGAGTGGCGAAATTGAGTAGCCAGCTCTCCTCGCCACGCCCGCCGTGAGTTGCGTTTCTCTCCACTCACGGCTACGAGTTTCGC
>JAANWY010000293.1 GCA_018263655.1 Anaerolineales bacterium
TCGAGAGACGCAATCTACACACACCTTTTCCGTAACTACCTTGACAATGTCACATTCCGCTGCTGTGGCCGGTCTCCTGACCGAGCCACGGCGGGTGGCTCGGTCAGGAGACCGGCCACAGCAGCGGTGTTGGTGTCACTTTTACTATTATTGAACCTGTCGCTCCTCGTAGACGCGGATGATGTCGCCTTCTTCGTAATCGTCGTAGTATGTCAGGCCCATGCCGCACTCGTAACCTTGGGCGACCTCTCGCACATCCTCAGTGAAACGTTTCAAGGAGTCGACTTCGCCTTCGTAAACCATGCCGCCGGTGCGGAAGAGCCGAGCAATAGCTCCGCGTTTCACTTTTCCGTCGGTGACGTAGCAGCCGGCCACGTTGCCCCCGCGTGGGATCGAGAAGACTGCTCGAACCTCGACTTGCCCAATGAGAAACTTTTTATACTCGGGCTCTAGCAAGCCTTCCAACGCTTTCTGAACATCCTCCGTCAACCTGTAGATTATGCTGTACAGCCGGACATCAACACCTTCAGCTTCGGCTTGCCGTTTGGCGACACCGTCAGCCGGCACATTGAATCCGACGACCACAGCATCTGAGGCGGACGCCAACATGATGTCATTTTCAGTGATCGTGCCTGTTCCCGTGTGCAGAACGTTTACTTTGAGTTCGTCGGTGCCCAGTTGTTCCAATTGGCTCTCAATGGGCTCAAGCGATCCTTGCACATCGGCCTTGACAATGAGGTTGAGTTCCTTGACCTCGCCGGCTTGCATGCGGTCGAAGAGCTCCTCGAGGCTAGTGGGTACTGTATATAGCTTGCCTTTTTCCTCTTCTTCTTGTTGCTCCTCTGCGATGGCTCGGGCTGTCGATTCGTCCTCAACAACCTCAAAGATGTCGCCCGCACGGGGCACTTCGTTGAGACCGAGTATGGCTACCGGTATCGCTGGGCCGGCCTCTTCTGTTTGCTTGCCGCGCTCGTCGAACATGGCCCGGACGCGCCCGTAGGTGGCCCCGGCCACAATGTTATCCCCTTTATGCAGGGTGCCGGCCTGGATGAGTAAGGTGGCTGTGACCCCTCGGCTGCGATCCAGCTCAGCTTCCAACACGGTACCAACTGCCGGCTTGTCCGGATTCGCGGCCGGTTCTAGGGATTCGGCCACGAGCACAATAGCGTCTAGAAGTTCGTCGATGCCAGTCTTGCGCAGCGCAGATATTTCTACGACAAAGGTATCGCCGCCCCAGGCGTCTGGGATGAGATCCTCCTCGGCCAATTGCTGCAAGACACGCTGCGGGCGAGCCGTGGCAAGATCGACCTTGTTAAGGGCAACGACGATGGGGACGCGGGCTGCCCGTGCGTGGTTGATGGCCTCCAGTGTCTGGGGCATCAACCCATCGCCGGCGGCGACCACCAAAACGGCGATGTCAGTAACCTGAGCGCCTCGTGCGCGCATAGCTGTGAAAGCTTCGTGCCCCGGCGTGTCGATAAACGTAATTTTCTTGCCCTGCTGTACGACCTGGTAGGCGCCGATGTGTTGGGTGATTCCACCGGCTTCGCCGCCGGCCACGTTAGCCTCCCGAATCGCGTCGAGCAGCGTCGTCTTGCCGTGATCGACGTGGCCGAGCACGGTAATAATGGGCGGTCGCGGCTCGACCGGTTCACCTGGATCGACGAACATCTGCCAGTAAGGGGGTACTTCCTCCTCGGGTTCGGCAGCAGCTTCAGGTTCTACCTTCTCTTCCTTCTCCTCTTCGGCCGCCGCTAACATGCCCTCGGGCACGAGCTCATAGCCCATGTCCTCAGCAACGATGGCGGCTGTGTCGAAGTCAAGCGTTTGATTGATGTTGGCCATGATGCCGTTGGCCATCAGGTTTTTGATCAGATCAATAGGGCTGACCCCTATGATCTCTGACAAGTCACGCACCGAAATCATCGGCGGGACTTCAATTGGTTCAGGCCCGTTTACCCCGGGTTCCGCCATCTGTTACTCTCCCCTTTCTGGGTTTCTGCTTCAAACACACAAAAGGCGCGTCCGACGAACGGGCGCGCCATAGGTGTAGGGACTGATTATCGCGACTTTCTTCGCCCCGGCCAGGCGTAGGCGATCGGGGGGCTGCAGCGGGCGTCAGTTGATCGCCATCTGCATAGCGTCCCTTCGGCTTTGGCCGGTGTGTTCAAAGCTCGTTCGCGAATCGGTCCCAGGCGTACCGATCCAGCGAGCGCTCGCTCTGTCCACAGTGGCGCGCCTATTCTTCTGATTGGATAACATTGTCCGTATCTGCGGACGCCCCGGATGCTTCCGACAGCTCTCTCATGTGAGCGGTCAGCATCTCTCGTTCCTCAGATGACAACTTGGTTTTGAGGGCTTTTGCCAAACGATTGTCGGTCAATGCAACTTCCCAGCATACAGGGTCTGCGTGTAAATATGCACCCCGTCCTGATAACTTGCCTGTCGGATCCACCTGGACGCCGCCGTTTCCGGGCGTCCGGACAATTCGTACCATGGAGCGCTTGGCAGCTACCTCACGGCAGCCGACACAGGTTCGCTGTGGAATGCGACGTCGGCGTTTAGCCACTGATCCCCCTCTTGCCTTTGCTTAGGGACTTCCAGGGAAGTAAACGTCCCAAAATGACCCATTTCCCTCAGAAATCCTTGGGTCTTTGGGGGATTTTAAATCCTGGAATCCCCTTAACCCTCGTCTTCCTCGTCTTCCTCGTCTTCCTCGCCGTCATCCAGATACTGTCTCCAGTCTTCCTCCTCGTTGCCGGAGTCGTCCAAGTCTTCTTTCCCGTCGTCGGAGTCGCCCAAGTCTTCTTCTTCCCAGTGCTCAAGGTCACGCTCCCACCGCTCCCGCCGGCGCCCTGGTTTGCGACGCTTACGAGCGATGACCTCGCCCAGGTCTTCGTCATATACAAGCTGGCGCTGCTGGCGCTTTTTCTTGCCCTTCTGCGCAGGCTCTTCGAGATCCTCAATCGCTTCGTCTTCCTCGGTGAGTTGTTGCCAGTCAGCTTCGGGTTCCTCTTCTTCGGCCGGCGCTTCTTCTTCCGCCTCGACGTCTTCTTCTTCCTCCGCCTGTTCAACCTCCGGGGCACCTTCGACGACTTCTAGTTCGGTCTCCGCGACGGTATCTTCTGGCTCTGGGATGGGTTCAGGCTCAACCTCGGCTTCGACCGGTGCTTCCGGTTCGGCTTCGGGCTCCTCTTCTGCAACTGCTTCGGGCGCTGCCGGCTCTTCGGGCTCAACAGCTTCTTCGAGGGTCTCAGTCTTCTCTTCCGGTTCGGCGACCTCAGCCTCTTCATGCTCCTTGGCTTCGGCTTCCGCGAGTAAGGCCTGGGCGTCTTCGAGTTCCTTGCGCTTCTTGGCCCGCTCCGCTTCCTCTTCCATGCGACGTAGGGCCTCTTCGGCGGCTTCGGCTTCGTTCTTGATATCGATTCGCCAGCCCGTGAGCTTGGCGGCCAAGCGAGCATTTTGCCCTTCCTTGCCAATAGCCAGCGAGAGCTGTCGGTCCGGTACGACGACTTCCGCTGTCCGACCCTTGGGGGCCTCGACGAGACGCACCTTTGTCACCTGGGCCGGGCTCAGCGCGTTAGCGATGAACACCGACGGGTCTGGGTCCCAGGCAACCACGTCGATCTTCTCGCCGCTGAGTTCGTTGACTAGTGCTTGGATGCGCACCCCACGGATACCCACACAGGCTCCGACCGGGTCCACGCCCTCCTGGCGGGCCGCAACAGCGACTTTCGAGCGCGAACCGGCCTCGCGTGCAATGGCCTTGATCTCGACAGCGCCGTTGAAAATCTCCGGAACTTCGAGTTCCATCAGCCGGCGCAGCATGCGCTTGTGGGTTCGCGAGACAATGATCTCCGGCCCCCTGGGCGTCTTGCGCACCTCCTGGACGTACACCCGAATACGTCGATTGCGGGAGTACTGCTCTGTTGGTATTTGATTAGCACGAGGCAGTAACGCCTCGGCTTTATCCAAGCCTACCGCGATGCCGTCTGGGTTGGAATTTCGGATTATTCCGTGAACGATCTCGCCCTCTCGGTCGGCATATGTGTGGTAGGTCGCCTCTCGCTCCGCCTCGCGAATCCGTTGCAGAATCACCTGCTTCGCGGTCTGGGCCGCGATGCGCCCGAAATCCTTCGGGGTCACGTCCACTTCGACCACTTCACTGAGTTCGGTGTCCGGGTCGATCTTCTTCGCCTCGTCCAGCGAGATTTGGCTTCTGTCGTCCTGGACTTCTTCGACTACAGCAAGTTGCGCATAGACCGTGCTCTCGTTGGTCTCCGAGTTGACGCCGATGCGGACGTTTTGAGCCCACGCCTTCGGCGTTTTGCGGTACGCTGCGATAATGGCCGCCTCAAGGGCCTGCATGACGACGTCCTCGGGCAGACTACGTTCTGAGGCCAACAGCCGAATGGCTCGTGAGAGATCGTTTTTCATCTCTCCTGTTTGTTCCTCCCTAGCCGACATGGAGAATGGGAAGAGGGGAATGGACAGAAATGTGAAGCCCGCTACCTGATTCCATTCTCCAACTCCCAAAAAGTCGCCCTACAAGACGAAAAGTGGAGGGATACCCACCACTTTTCCAAAAGGACTCTCCGACGTTATGAATTAAGTATAACATTATTCGTTCAATAGTGCAAATCCTTTACCCAAGTGCCAGCAATTCGAGATTGGGCGCGAATTCGCGTGCTGGCCGGCCAAGAATCATGCTGAGTAGGCGTCAGCCGTATCGAAGTGTGGTTCTTGGCCGGTCAGCACGCCTCGATACGCCTTCTTCGAACGGCTACTCAGCATGCTGACCGCCAAATCTAGAACTGCTGCCCAAGTACTCGCGAATGAGGCTCGGCAAATCCTCGATCGGGATGACTTCAGACGCATCGCTCCAGCGGGCTTTGATCTCGATGCCGCCGCGCTTCTGTGCGCGGGAACTCACCGTCAGGCGGACCGGCGCGCCGATCAAGTCTGCGTCGTTGAACTTCACACCCGCGCGCTCATCACGATCGTCGAAGAGGACACTGAAACCTTCGTCGCGGAGGCTCTGATACAGCTCTTCGGCCGTGTTGCCGATCTCTTCATCGCCCGAAGCCAGGCTGATGAGGTACACGCCGGCCGGCGCGACACTCGGGGGCCAAATCAACCCATACTCGTCGTGATATTTCTCGGCGATGGCGGCCATCAGCCGGCCCAGCCCGATACCGTACGAGCCCATGACCACCGGGCGTTCTTCTCCATCCGCGTCCAGGTAGGTGGCGCCCATCGGCTCGCTGTAGCGCGTGCCTAACTTGAAGATATGGCCTAGCTCAATGGCGCGTTCCAGCTTCAGCCGGTCACCACACTGCGGGCAGGCGTCGCCGTCGCGGACTGTCGCAATATCGACGACTTCGTCGGCTTCGTAGTCGCGACCGTAGTTGACGTTGCGCAGGTGATAGCCGGCTTTGTTGGCGCCGGCCACCAGGTTGCGGGCTGACGGAATCGACTCGTCGACAATGATCTTCGCTTCACCTTCCAGCGCGATAGGGGAGGCGTAGCCGGGCACGGCGCCAACCTCCTCGATAGCCGCTTCCGACGCAGGCTCGAATTCACTCGTCCCGAGAACGCCTGCCAGCTTTGTCTCGTTGATATCCAGGTCACCACGGATCACCGTGAAGACGAGCTCACCATCGGCGGTGTAGAAGACGATTTTTGATGTCTTCCGCTCCGGGATGTCGAGGAAGTCAGCCAGGCCGGCGATGGTATCGATGCCGGGTGTCGAAACTTCTTCCGTGGGTCGCATCTCCTCGTCGTCGACTGGCCACGCGACGTGCGCGTTTTCCCGGTTGGCCTTGTACTCACAGCTCGCGCACACCACGACGGTGTCCTCACCGTTCTCGTTGACCAGCATGAATTCGTGGGAATCGCTGCCGCCCATCATGCCCGGGTCCGCTTCAACGACCAGCGGGTCCAGGCCACAGCGCTCAAAAACATTGACATAGGCTTGATAGATCCTCGGGTAGAATTCGTCCAGACCGTCGAAGTCCACATCCAGGCTGTAGGCATCTTTCATAATGAATTCGCGGACGCGGATCAAGCCACCTCGCGAGCGCGGTTCGTCACGGATTTTGGTCTGGAACTGGTAGATCATGGCCGGCATCTGGCGGTAGGAGCTGATCTCCTGCCGCGTTAGGTAGGTGACGACCTCCTCGTGCGTCATTCCGAGCACCATATCGCGGTTGCCGCGGTCCTGGAAGCGCACCAGTTCCGGGCCGAGTTCGTACCAGCGGCCGGTTTCTTTCCAGATTTCGGCCGGGTGCATCACGGGCATCGACACTTCCTGCCCATCGATGGCGTCCATCTCCTCGCGGATGATGTGCTCGATGCGGCGGAGGGTGCGCCAGCCCAGGGGCATGTAGCTGTAGACGCCGGCCGCGAGCGGGCGGATCATGCCGGCGCGGACGAGGAGAGTGTGGCTTGGGATTTCAGCATCGGCCGGCGTCTCTCGCAACGTCCGACCGAACAGGTTCGACATGCGCATGGGTCTTCTCCTTTGATGAATCTGATGAAATCGTTTTGTCAGTACTCCCAAAGCGAAAAGCCACCGGTTGCACTTGGTGGCTTCTCACGGGTGGATCGTCTGCGCTCAGACAGCGTGCGTGTAGGGACTTCCAGGGAAATAAACCTCCCAAAAATGGCCCATTATCCTCAGAAATCTTGGGTTTTTGGGAGGTTTTAAATTCTGGAATCCCCTTACCCTACAGCACTCGGGGCGCCGCACGCGGC
>JAANWY010000294.1 GCA_018263655.1 Anaerolineales bacterium
CGGACAAAAACAAAAAAGTTGAACATCTGTTACTTCGGCTACACTCAGCACAGGGTTTCCTTCTGTCCGTGGGGACGTTTCTGGCCGTCTGCTCGCCATCCACGGATGAATCTTGCGATGACCTGACGTATAAGTTCACTGTTCACTGTTCACTGTTTACTGTTTACTGATTAAACCGGGTCATGGCGGCGTCGACCCCCTCTTGGAGCCAGCATTCAATAGCGGCCGCAGCTCGCTCACGCACATCCACTACCACGGGCACCTCATCCTCAGTGAATGGGCTCAGCACGTAGTCGGCAGGGTCCCAGCCGGCCGGCGGCCGATCGATGCCAACCCGGAGCCTCGGGAAATCCTCGGCGCCAAGCTGCTGAATGATGGACCGCATCCCTCGATGCCCCCCAGAGCCGCCCCGCGGCCGAAGGCGCACGGTCCCCAGCGGAATGTCGAGGTCATCATAGACGACCAGCATCTGGTCGAGCGGCGTCTTGTACCAGTGAGCTAGCGGACTCACCGACTCGCCGCTCTTATTCATATAGGTCAGCGGCTTGGCAAGCACCACCCGCTGGTCTACAATTCGGCCAACCGCCATCCGAGCCTTGTGCTTCAGCTTATCGAATTCAAGTCCGTGAGCCTCGGCTAAGGCCTCCACGACCTGGAACCCGACATTGTGTCGATGTTGGGCATATTGTCGACCGGGGTTTCCCAAACCGACAACCAGTTTAGGCGCGCTTGCAGACCTACGCATCAGATGAGCCGGCGCAACGCCGTGATCAGCCCGATGAAGACAAAGACGGCAGCCGTCGTGCCGGCGCTAAGCACCACAAGCTCCTGCAGCCGCTGTAAGTCGAAAGCCTTGCTCACCGTGTCACGAATCGTATCCAGCTCGGGAAATGCCGACCGGCGCGTCGGGATGATGGCCGCAATCGTCGGCGTGGGTGTAGGAAGCGCCGGCGTCGCCGTGGCGCGTGGCGTGGACGTGGCCGTCGGTCCCGGCAGCGTAGGCGGCACCTCAGGGGTGGGGGTCGTCGTTGGCTCAGTGTTCGCGAGGATCAGGTTGCGCACAGTGTAACGGCAAACTTCCTGTCCCCGGCGATCCACAGTCGTCAGCTTCAGGTTGTACTCTCCGTCGGGCCTAGCCGGCGTGTTCCAGCGATCCAAGACGGTGTCTATCACCGGGTTTCTCTTGACATCACTGATAGCACGCCAGAGTGCCGGCTGACGTCCAGTGGAGAACTCGATCTTGTAGAATTGAAAATCCGTGATCGAGGCACTACCCTCAATTGCAATAATGCCCCGTAGCTCAGCTTCCGGGTCGGGGGAAGTGATCTGTACCTGGGCGCACTGTTGATACACGGGCGCGGCTTCTGCGGCCGCCAGGCAGCCGAGGACGGCGCCGGCAATGACCAGCATCGCCGTCAAGGTCATAATCGACGTTCGCATGAAATCTCCTTGCACAAAGACGAAGCTGGTCAAGTGTATCACAAAACGCCGCAAGACAAAAGTGAGGGGGCGTGGACGAATCCACGCCCCTGTTGCCAACGTACCCGTTCGAGTAGCAAGGCCCCGTGCGAAGGTTGGGCACTGGGGTTCAAGCTGAATGGTCTTCAGCTTAGCCCCAATCAGCCTCTCGCCAAGACTATTCGTGACCTCCGCAAGGGCAGTCTAAGCGCTTACGGCATTGCTTACGGCGTTGCTTACGGCGCTACGATTGTTTGCCCCAGGCGCATACAGGTGACGACGTGGGGTGTTCACTGCCCCCCTCAGGCTCTAGGGTGATGCTAAGACTGGCGAAATGGCTCGGCGCGCCATCGAACTCAACCCAGGAACGTCCTAGCTCCTCAACCCCTACCACGAAGGTGCCGGCACTGATCGTATCACGATCGTCGTACATCAGCCACATCTGGTAGACCTTGTCAGACGGCAACTGATCAAGGCCATCGACAACCAACAACCCTCGCTTCTCACCCTCACTGATGAACAGATAGCCGCGTGCATCAGGANCATCTTGGGTGCCCTGCATCAAGACCGTCCGATCCGCTTGAGCGATGAAGGCTTGAGTAGTCTCGAGGTCAGCGATCACCGCGGACTGACGCCAGCCCCAAACGCCGAACAGGACCACGATGACCAGAGCGGCGGCCGCAGCAAACCATCCCCAACGGAACCAGCTAGCTGCTTCCATCACGGCCGGTTCAGCAAAGCCGTCCCCTCGCACACGGAAAGATGTAGCCCCAGGCAAGTCCGTGCCGGCGTCGTAGGATTGGGGAGGCGACGGTGATGCCCCGGGCACATCAAGGCGCTGGCCAGAGCTTGGCGTCGCCCGATCACCGGCCACGATCTCGTCCAGCAACGCATCGATGGCCGGCAGCGCATCATGCTCCTCCAACACGGCAAGTTCGTGCAACGTCGCGTGCAGCTCAGAACAAGCATTACACTGCTCCAGATGCTGATGTACCAACGGCAGCAGTCGCGGCGCGTTGGCACCGTCAACCTCCAGATCTACATAGCGGGCAATCAATTCAGAGAGCTGCCCACAATCGATTTCCTCATCCTCAGTCGTGAGGATGCGGTAGATCAGTCCTTCTATTTCGTCACGTTCCATTGAACTGCTCCCCATAGATGAAGTGTAGGCGTTCAGCCACCCTTGCGAAGGTTGAGAGTAGCCGTGGCAAGAGGCCGATTTTCGACTGGCGAGGGGCGCCTCGACCCGAATGCGATTGGCAAACCTTCGCAAGGGCCCCCACTACCCGAACAGTTACGATGTTTCACGCCCTCAGAGACAATCCCAATACTTGAGACGCAACCCGGATACTGCTTCTTACGCCACCGATCAACTATCCTGGAAAGCAGCCAGAATCTCATCTTCAGACAAGCCGAGCTTCACCAGACGGTCCTTCAACTTGACACGCCCATCGTGAGATATTTTGTAAATATTGTTCCGGTTTGTACCGAGCTGCTCCGCAATAGTGGCCGGTGGGACACCGTGGAAGTACTGGTTGACGAAAACGATCCGCTGTCGCTCGGTGAACTCGTTTTCGATGACATCAGTGATAAATTGCCAAACCTGATTTCGCGTAGCTCGATTGTCAGGATCTCCCGCCGTCGGGTCTTCTAGCGTCGCCAACAGCGGTGGGAGAGCCTCATCGGCGGCTTCCTGCATGGCATCGAGGGAGACGTTGTCCCAGCGCCGCCGGCGTAGATCGCCGGCCGCCTGGTTGATGGCCACGCGGTAAGCCCACGTCGTGAACTTACTATCACCGCGGAAAGTATCAAGCTTGTCCAGTATTTTCAACACCGCATCTTGAGCTGCGTCCTCTGCCATTTGGGCCAGCTCATCACGCGCCAGGTGTGAAAGATCACTGCGCCGGCGGTGGTAGTAGAGGAACACAGCCTTGAGAAGGTACTCGCGGAGATCCTGGAGCGCCCTGGTCTGGGTTATCCCCTCGGATTGGAGATCATGCAGCCAATCCTCATTCGTCCGTTCACGTTCAGCCACACCACTGTCTCGTTTCACTGCACTTGCCTCCTAGCTGCATGTATTATAACATAAAAGGAAGCTATGAAGAAAATGATCCAGATCACACAAATAGTGGGAGTTGCCCTGGTCCTTGTGCTGCTCGCCGGCTGCGAACTCCCACCAGAGGCAGGCGAAGTGCGCGTTCGGCTGGCCGCCGACATCCGTGACGCAGAGAGGCTGGCAACGCTGGAGGTCGCGATCCACGGGGTGGGCGTGCAGCACGCCAACCGGCCCATCGATGACGGTTGGGTCACCTGGCAGCCGGCGCGCCATCAGGTCGATCTAACAACGCTGGAGGCCGGCGAAACGATCGCGCTGGGAGCCGGCACGGTGCCAGCCCGACGCTACGACCGCGTTCGCGTCGTCATCGAGTCCGCGCAGGCTCAGGCAACAGACGGAGTGCCCCTTCCACTCACGCTCACCGTGGAGCCTATCGCCATTCCGTTTGAATTGCAGAGCCGCGAGCAAGTCGAGATCACCATCGAGCTCATTGCGCTACCCCAGGCTAACGACGGCTACGAACTGTTTACCAAGGCGGCCACCATCAGCCGCCGGTGAGGGCTACTCCTTCGCCAGGCGTTCAACCCCTTCATTCCGCCGAAAGGGCGGGTCGAAGGAGACGAACTGACTCCACCCTTCGTAGGCAACTAGTTCCACCTCGTCGGCCGGAATCTCAATGATCTCGACGTGATCGTTGATCTTCAAGTAGACAGTGTAGTCCTCACGACCATCGTCCTTCACATCCAAGATGCAGGGGCGATCTGGTACGCCAGTGCGGATGAACTGCCCAAAGCAAGACTCACAGGCAGCCAAGTTCGACTCGCACTCGTTTCGGTCAATCCAGACTTTCACACCTCTCCCTCCATTCTCTCATCGTTGTCGCCTGCGCCGGCCCCACCCCACAAGTCCCAGGCCAGCCAGAAAGGTGACGGAACAAAGCAGGTACACCCACTTCAAGTCTACCACAGTTATCAGCGTGAAAGCAAGAAAGGGACCGGCCATGCTGCCCACATCGCCGGCCGTGGCATACGCGCCCATCGCTGCGCCCTGCCGGCCGGAGGGGGCGAGATCGCCGACCAGAGCCGCCAACGTTGCCAAAGCCGTTCCGCCACTGACAGCGCCCAGAACGACACCCAAGACAACCAGCCACATGGACGTCGCGTAGGCGAGTAGCCCAAAGCCCGCCATACCCAGGATCAGGCTGACGGTGATCATCGGCCACCGCCCGTGGGCATCGGACAGGTGACCGGCTAGCGGGCCGACGGCGCCGGCCAACATAGAGCGCAATCCCAGCAGCAAGCCGCCGGCCGAAGCAACACCCAGCGCCAGCGAACCCAGCACAACACGCTCTGCGAACCGCTGTTGAAGCAACAGGCTGACCGTCGAGAGCACAATCCCGTCGCCGGCAAACATGGTGATCAAAAACAGGCATGAAGCCGCGATCAGACTACGCTTAGATCGCAGCAGAGCCACGACCTGCCCGAGACGATCGCGCCGAAGGTAGCGACGCAGGTCCAGCTCTCGGGTCGGCGTGGACACCTGGCCCAGGTTGCTGGACCGCATCGTTTCTGGCAGCATCGTCAAGGCGACGGCCAGCCCGACGGCCGTGATGCCGGCACAGATAAGCATCGCCAGCCGGAAGCCGACGACGTCCACCAGGAAGCCACCCATGAGAGGTCCCAGCGCCAGCCCGGCCTGGACCCACATGTTGTAGACGCCCATCCAGCGCCCGCGGTCGGCCTTGGTGCTGATGTCCAACACCATCGCCATGCCGCCGACGTTGATGAGGGTCCAGGCGACCCCCCACCCCAGCCGGCCGGCCAGAAACGGCCAGAACCCACGCACCAAGCCGTAGCTGGCTGTCGAGACCACGCCCAGCACCATACCCGAGATGAACATCGACCGCCGGCCCCAGCGGTCGAACAAGACGCCGGCCAGGGGATTGCCAGGGATACGTACCAGCCGGTTGACGCCCAGCATAACGCCCACGGCCCCCAGACTCAATCCCACAGTATCGAGTTGGGTAACCAATACAGCATAGAGCGTCAGATCACCGAAGAGAGAAAGGCAGACAGCTATACCGAGCGGTACCAGCACGCGGGCCGGCGCAGGAGACTGGGTCACGCAGCTATGGCCTCGGTGACGACTCTTCCACGCCACGCAGCCGGCGCCGATATCGCGAGGAGATGGACAAGCGTGGGGGCCGTATCGATGACGTTGACGGCACTTGCGATCTGATGACCTCGTCGAATGCCTGCCCCGCTGATGATCCACGGGATCGTAAGATCTTCCGCCAAGCCAGCACTGTGATCGTGGTCGTGACCGCCGTGATCTGCCATGACGAGGGCAACGGTGTCAGCTCGGGCGCCGGCGGACCGCAATCGCTCCAGTACCAGCCCGATCGCTCGATCCGCCCTCTCGACAGCCCGCACATACGGCTCCGACATCCAGCCGTGCCGATGCCCCGTTTCGTCGGCTCCTCCCAGGTAAACAAAAGCGAACGCCGGCCTTTCTTCAACCACGTAGTCGGCCGCCCTCTCACCAATCTCCAAATCACGGCCGTCTTCCGGGTCGCCCAACCGATGGTAGTAGGCGATATCCAACGCTTCGGGGCTGGACAGATCGCGGAGCGGCTCCCAACTGTAGAAGGCGGCTGTCCCGAGACCAGCCTCGTGCACGACGTCGATCAGGCTGGGCACCGGCGGCTCCGGTGGTGCCCACACATTATCGACGACGCCGTGGCGAGCCGGCGGCACAGCGTGGAACAGGGAAGCATGACAGGGAAGACTGATAGAGGGGGTGACGGTCTGAGCCTGCCAGGTATAGGCGCCCTGGGCGGCCAACTCATCGATGCAGGGCGTGTCGGCCTGTTGGAGGGCATCGGGACGCAGACCATCAATGACGAACAAGAGGACGTATCTGGGTGACATATTGCTGCGAGCTCCTCATCTCGACTTTGTCAAGTCACCGTCTATTAGTACCTCACCCCTTATGGCAGCGCCGCCAGCATGGGCGTGGCCTGCATCATCAACCAGTAGAGACCGGCGGCACCCAGAGCCGTGGCCGGGATCGTCAGCAGCCAGGCGACTGCAATATCGCCGGCCACCCCCCAGCGAACCTTGCTCAACCGCTCAGCCGAGCCAACGCCCATGATGGCTGAACTGACAACCTGAGTGGTGCTCACCGGCCCTCCCAACAGCGCCGCCCCCAGGATGATGGAAGCCGACGTGACCTGGGCACTGAAGCCGTGGACAGGCCGAATTTTGTAGAACTTGCCGCCCAGCGTACGTATCAATCGCCAACCACCAGAGGCTGTCCCCACGGCGATGGCGCCGGCGCTGAGAGCAATCACCCAAATGGGCACGTGGAACTCGGTCAGGTAGCCGCTGGCGACCAACGCGAGGGTGATGACACCCATCGTCTTCTGGGCGTCATTCGTGCCGTGGCTGAGGGACAGCGCTATGGCGGTGAATATCTGAGAGCGCCTGAAAAACCAGTTGATGCTGGGAGAAGCGCCCCGGGCCAGGAAGAAGACCAGCTTGGTGAAGAGGTAGCCGGCGATAAGGCCAATGATGGGGGACGCGAACAGAGCGATAAACACTTTCTCGAGACCGCTTACCCGAATGGCTCTCAGCCCGGCTCCCACCCCTACAGCACCGATTAAGCCGCCGATCAAGGCATGCGAGGAGCTGCTGGGAATGCCGAAAAACCAGGTAATGAGATTCCACAGGATAGCGCTCAGCAGCGCAGCAAAGATAACCTCGCTGCTGATGGTCCCCGGCATGACAACGTCGTGCCCGATGGTTTCGGCTACTGCCACACCGAAGATAAAAGGGCCGCAAAAGTTGGCGACTGCCGTTATGCCTAATGCCACCCGGGGCCGAAACGCCCGTGACGAGATCATCGTGGCCACGATGTTGCTGGAGTCATGCAAGCCGTTCAGAAAGTCAAAGAAAAGGGCAACCACTATCAGGACAATCAGTGTGGGGGGCATCCGTTGTTCCTCGTACTCAGCTCATCTTGACGACGATGTCGGCAATGATGTTTGCGGCTTCATCACCCCGATCGGCGGCGTTGCTGAGGTGACGGTAGACTTCGCGTACCTTCAGCATCTCCACCACATGCTCCACATCCTGGGGACCGCTGAAGAGGTCGGCGATGGCTTCGCGATACACGTGTTCCACGCGGTTCTCCAGGGCCTTAGCGCGTTGCGCGTGCTCAGCGGCCACACCGGGGTGATCCTCGAGACGCTGCACCCCTTTGTGAATCTCAAAGGCCGCGTCGCGCAGTAGCGAAGCGATACGGCCCATATAGGGTGTCGGCTCCACGCTCAGAATTTCCATTTCGTCCACCGTGGTGTCGGCGTAGTCCAGCACATCGTCGATGTCACGCGAGAGGCCAAAGATGTCCTCGCGGTCGAGCGGCGTAACAAAAGTGCGAAGTAGTTCATCGATCAGGATGCGGCGGACTTCGTCAGCCTCCTTCTCGGTGAACATGATCTGCTCGGCGACCTCATGACTTTGCGCTTCCATGTAGTCTTGGAGAAGCTCCATGCCTTTCAGCGTGAGCGCAGCCTGCTCCAACAACAGCCTGACGAAGTTATCCTGGCGAGGCTTGAAAAAATCACGGATGTTCATGGTACACACCTAATCCTGTGCTGAGTGTCTCGGCGAACGCTTGAGGGACGCCCTGTCTTCCAAGAGATAGGGCATCTTTCAGACTTCCCAACGTTCCTGTCGCCTGTTTCAGGGCCGGTTTGAAGGGACTGAATCATAGCATCTTTGCACAGATCCCGCAAACCGGATGCGTCACCCCCTGTTCCGGTGATCGCCGGCGCGGGGGGTACCGGCCAGCAACGCTTGCACTGCGGCGATGTCACCGTCTCAGGGGCCCGGCTGCTCCTGCTTGAGTGTGGCAACAGCCGCCGCCCAGCGACACGCCGCGGCCGGCCCGGTGCTGAGCCGCTTGCCCAGATAGGCGGCGAAGGAGGTGTCGCCGCGGCCGGTGCGGCCGTCCAATGAGCGTGGCGTGAACGGCGCGGAGTGAAGCTCCCCGCCGGCATACACGGTGAGGCCGGCGGACTGGGTGAGGACAACCTCGCGCGGCCCGTATTCCGCGAGCCGGCGCGCAGCCGCCACCATATCGGCCTCGCCCGTCAGCAGTTCTGCCTCGGCACGATCGGCTTTGAGGTAGGTCACGTGGGAGAGCCCTTCGTCGATGTCGGACCANGGGCGAAAGACAAGGTCATCACCCTCGCGCACGCGCACGAATCCTTGCACGTCCAGCGCCACCGGGCCGCGTTTCGCCA
>JAANWY010000295.1 GCA_018263655.1 Anaerolineales bacterium
AAGGGGTTACCCCTCGAATCCGCGTAGACCCTTATACACCAGGCGCCGGGAGTTTGTCTACCCGTGCTGGCGTGCAGGAATTCTAAATTTGACCCTTGCGAAGGTTTGTGAGCGGTTTCGCGGCAGAATCACCGTCGGTTATCGCGTGTCATTTCGCTGTGGGGCCACTTCGCAACCTTCGCAAGGGTAGCCAAGCGCATCTAGTACAGCCAAATTAGAACTGCTAGCTGGTGCGTCGCGGGTCTGTCTATTTTCAAGCCATCGGATGGGTATGCGGGATGCCCCCAAACGGGTTAGCGGATGGCCGGCCAGCACGAGCGGAGAATTCGCGTTCTACGGGTTGTCCTTACAAAACGTCTGTGGCGTGTTCTCCCCGCAGCAACGCCAACAGCCGGCCCTGATCACAGTGCAGTAGGCACGCTGCCGCGCGCTCCAGCCGGCCTCGCCGGATATAGGCCAGCGTCTCCTCCTCCAACCACGACACGCATACAGCGACACCGTCCAAATCCACCGTTGTCTCCGTCGTGGCCGTGCTTGATACCCACCCTTCGCCCTTCCGCCGGCACAAGTCGCCCATCACCTCCACCGCCACGCCGTCGAAATCGAAGCGCCCGAAGTGTGAGCGATAGGCGTCGCTTTCCCGCAGCGCGACAGACTTCACAACGTGATCGGCAAAGAGTTCCTGGAAGCGGTAGGCGCCCTCGGCGTCCGTCTCGATATCCAAGTCCTTCACGGCTACCGGCACGCCGTGCAGCGCGGCCGAGGCCCCGCCGACGACTTTGTAAGTCACGCCGGCCTCGCTCAGTCGTTGGGCAATCCGGCGTAGCACTGCTCGCCAGTAGGGTTTGACGGCGACCTGGCAGTTGTCGCATTGACCCGCAGCGTGTGGTTGGTTGCTCTCGGTCACTCTGACTTCGACTGCAGTCCGCGCATGTAGCTGTAGACGTATCTCTTGAACCGCTCGAAGTCACCCAGGTTATTCCGCAACACGCCGTGAATGATGTCGGCATCTATTTCCCAGTAGAGGTGAACGAGCCGGTTGCGCATCTTGGCCATCTGCCGGCCAATGGCGGCGAAGTCTTCGTCAATGACGCCATTTTCGGCCAGCACACTGAAACTATCGGCGTACGATTTTGGTGGACGGAAGCCTTGGCGTGAGATAATGTGGTTAGCAGTGTCGATGCAGCATTCGATCGATACTTGCAGATAGTACTTGGCGGCTCCCAGTTCTACCAAGTCATCGACTAGCTCTTCCTCCGGCACTTCGGCAAGTTGTCTCAGTTGTCCCAGAAAGATGTCCAGGTTGCGAAAAATGCCTTCAATTGTCTCGGGTTGCACCTTGAGCTGTTTATCATCACCCGAATCGGATCCGATGCGAGCGAAGTACGCTTCGCGGTTTTCGGCCAGGATCGGTTGCAGGTCGAAGTAGCGCTTTCGGGTGTTACCTTCGAACGCAGCACGGAAGTCATCGTCGGCAGAGTAGAGAAGCTTTCCCCGGGTGATTACGGTTCCTTGAACCCTTAACGGGGCATCGTTGATGCTGCGCACGTCGGTGTCAGGGATACCGAAACGTCGCTCGAGCTCCGCCTCAATATCGAGTTCCATCATGAAGCGCTGGTAGGCGTTTAGCGATGTTTCTGACGCCAGCACCAGGGCAATATCGACATCGCTCAACGGGGTAGGCCGGCCTTCAGCAACTGAGCCGTAGAGGTAGGCCAGGACGACGGGGTACGGTTCCAGGGTGCCGGGGAGGTGTTGCTTCAGATCGTCAGTGATCTGTGAAGCGGCGATTTGAGCGGTTGCTTGCATCTCGTCAGCTAGGTTGGTTGATGGATCGGTTTCCGATTTCATAGTCATGCGCCTTCTGTTCAATTTGCCGGCCTCTGTGGACAGATTGTAACACGAGGTCTGTCTGCCGGCAAGACCGTCTCTCTGGTGTTTCCCTACAAGTCCAATGCCAAGTAAGTGCAGAGCCAAACACCCAAGACCTGTCTGCCCACACACAGGCAGGCCTGAAACAAGTTTCAGCGTCCTGGACGCTCGAACTTGTTCGAGGTATGTACGTTTCACGAGTGACACAACTTGACATCCAAGTTATGGGGAAACTCCAGCGTCTCTGTGAGTCCACCCCTTGCCTCAGGTTCGCTAGTCTGTGCGGTTCAGAAGCTCTAGCACATCATCCAGCGGGCGCGTGTTGATCACGTGCTTCGCCTCCGCCCAGCCGCGGCGGGCCATGGCGACGCCCAGTGGCATGGCGTCCAGGCCCCCGACGCTGTGGGCATCGGTGCCCAGGCTGAGGAGGACGCCGGCCTCGATGGCCGCCCGCGCGTGCTCGCCGTCCAGATCCAGCCGCTCGGCCGAGGCGTTGATCTCCAGGATGGCGCCGGTTTCCTGGGCCGCCTGCAGCACAGCGTCGAAGTTCAAGTTCAGCCGCTCGCGCTGGTTGATGAGCCGGCCCGTCGGATGGGCGATGATGTCCACGTGAGGGTGGTGCATGGCCGTCACCACGCGGTGCGTCATCGTTTCCCGATCCTGACGCATACCGGAGTGCACCGAGGCCAGTACAATGTCCAACGCTTCCAGGACGTCGTTGGGTAAGGCCAGGCTGCCGTCGACACGGATCTCAACCTCGATGCCGGCCAACACCCGGAACGGCGCCAGCTCTACGTTCAGTTGGTCGATCTCCGCCCGCTGCTCGCGGACCCGCTCGGGCGTCAGGCCTTGCACGATGCCCAGCCCCTGGCTGTGGTCGGTGATGGCGATGTAGGCGTACCCTTTGTCCCTGGCTGCGCGGGCCATTTCTCCTAGCTCGGCTCGGCCGTCGCTCCAGGTGCTGTGCATCTGCAGATCGCCACGGACGTCGCTGACCTCGATGAGTTGTGGGAGCCGGCCATCCCGCGCTGTGGCGAACTCGCCCTGCGCCTCGCGAATCTCCGGCGGGATCCACGGCAGCCCCAGTGTGCCGTAGACCGCTTCCTCCGTCTCACAGGTGATCAAGGAACCATCTTCTCGCTTGAAGCCGTGTTCGCTGAAGCTGAGTCCCTGAGCCAACGCGATCTCGCGAAACTCGATATTGTGCTGCTTAGAGCCGGTGAAGTGTTGCAGCAGGGAACCGTACTGCTCCGGCGACAGCACGTATAGGTCGACCTGAAGGCCAGTGTGGGAGATGACGGTCGCCTTCGTATCGCCGTGGATATGCACTCGGCCGACCTCGGGTAGCTCGACGAAGAAGTCGGTGACCGATCGCGGGTCGTCTGACGCGGCGAGCAGGTCGATGTCGCCCACAGTGGACGTGCGCCGGCGGAGGCTGCCGGCGGCGTCGGCGCGCTGCACAGCCGGGTGTTCGCGGAGATAAGCCAGCAGCCGCTCGGCCAGCGGGAGCGCGTCGCCCAGCAGGACGCGGGTGGGCTCGGCCTGGCGGGCGCGGAGCCGCTCGATGCCGGCCAGGATGTTCTGCTCTGTCTTGGGGCCAAGTCCCTTGAGCTTCTGCAACTGACCAGTCTGGGCTGCGAACTCTACTTCGTCGATGGTCTTGAGACCTAGCGATTCCCAAATCAGCTTGGCCGTCTTCGGTCCGACGTCGGGGATGCTCAGCAGCGTGGTGACGCCGGCCGGAATCTCCTGGCGCAGTTTGCGGTGATCGTCGAGTTGGCCGGTTTCCAGGATCTCTGTGATCGATCCGGCGATGCCCTTACCGATCCCCGGAATGTCCTGGAGCTTCTCTTCGGCAGCGACATCCGCTATGCTGCGTGGGTGGCTGGCGATCTGATCCGCCGCTTTGCGGTAGGCGTTGATGCGGAAACGGTTCTCGCCTTTTACTTCCAGCATGTCGGCGAGCTCGTAGAAGATCTGTGCGATTTCTTGGTTGGTCATTAAGATATTCCCCTCAGGCACTTCGTGCTTACACAAGAAGAGGCCGGAAAAATGGGGTCGGTGGGGGGCGGCCGCCCCCCCACCGACCCCATTTTTCCGCATTTCTCAACTACGAGGGCGACAGCCTGAGTAGCTTCG